>NZ_JBMDKQ010000029.1:0-38638 GCF_057809795.1 Sphingobium sp. FG125 | reverse complement strand
TCCCACAGAGTGTATCCTGAATGGGAGGTCGGGTGGGGGTGTGGGCCGGTGCGGATACGCCAAAATCTCTCTGTCCTACATATAACCATATAGGTTATATAGCCCACCATGACCAGCCGATCCCTTCCGCGCGCCATGGCGCAGCCTGTCCATCTGGACTTCACCCCCATCCCCCGCCGCTATCGCCATGATGGCTGGACGCCGGAGCGTCAACGCGCCTTCATCGCCGCGCTGGCGGAAACCGGATCGGTCAAGCACGCCGCCCAGCGCATCGGCATGTCGACCGATGGCGCCTATCAGTTGCGACGGCAAAAGGGGGCCGACAGCTTCGCCGCCGCCTGGCTCGCCGCGCTGGATCAGGGGGTGCAGCGGCTGGAGGACATCGCGCTCGAACGCGCCATCAACGGCGTCGAAGTCCCGGTCTATAGCTATGGCAAGCTGGTCGGCACCCGCCGCGTCTTTAACGACCGGCTGCTCATGTTCCTGCTGCGCAACCGCGCCCATGATCGCTACCCCGAAGGCGCGATCCGCGGCGCATCCCGCCCGGTCGATATCGAAGCGCTCAAGCTGGAATGGAAGCGCGAGGAAATGCGACCCGGCGGTCCGGTTGATCTGAGGGTCAAGGCGGCACTGAAGGATGTCGTAAAGATGCGCGCCGAACAGGAAGCCAGGGAAGAAGCCAACCGCCGCGACCCGCGCGGCCGCATCACCATCGAAGGCGACGAACGCGAAGCCTTCGACCGCTGGCGCGCCGCGACGCAAGGCATCGCTCTGCCGGACCCGGACGGTGACGCGCGCAGCCATCGCGATGGGCCGCAGGCGCGGACTTTGTGAGAATAGGTCGGGGATTGGCCGCCGTTTTCCGACCGTTTGCGAGTCCTGAATTCAGGAAAGCGACCGTTCCGCTGTCGCCAATGTTGCCGCCTAACGGCTGCTAAGTTTGCCGATGACCGGTATAGCTGGCAGGGCGCGAGCGCGGGACCAAAATTCTCTATTAAACGTGCAAATGCAGGCATTTCCAATGGCAAGCCTTGCCGATAAAATTTTACATGATACTCACGGCTATCCTTTTGGTTCGGCTTTGAAAACGGGGCGGCATGATGCAGTTTGAAGAAATGCCCGATGAGTATCACGAGATACGCAACAAGATTGCCGACGTCATTCAACAAAGGGCGTCGATCGAGATCAAGAATGTTAAGGACGTGGAGAAAGTTCTTTCCATTGTAAAGGCAGCAATGAAACTTCATGGTGTCTCCTTCAGAGTCCGCACTAATAAAAGGGCCACTGCCGCTGTGGCAACAGCGGGGACCGGTGTTTTGGGGGGAACCACTCTCGCCATGATAGCTGAACTGACGACGCCATTTGGAATTGCCGCGATGGGCGCAGCAGTTGCTCCGTTCGTCTTTGCAGCTGGTATCGCAGGAGGAGCAGGAATATTGGCGCATCGCGTCATCACGAAGAATGCGGATTACGAGATCATCAAGCATCCACTCAGAAAGCAGGTCGATTTGATCTTCAAAAAATGAAGCGAGTTGATATAGAAATGCGATGGATTAGCCCGTTCAGGTGTGGTTCGGCCAATGCCCTTGGAGCATTTCCAGTCAGCAAGAAGCATCAACCCGAAACTGTCGCGGGCACCCAAAACTGTCGCTCTTCCCTAGTCTCGTTTTACTTAGACCTACACTTGCTTGCTGAGCGTATGACTTGATCTCGTAACGCGCAACATAGGAGCGTGACTTTCAGAATCGTTAATCTAATAGTCGAACGGTCGGAATTAGGCACCCCCGCCCTACCCCATCCTCCCCCGCATCGCCGCCAGCACATCCCCCGCCAGCCGCGCATAATCCGCGCAGGCGGCCTGCATCGCCGCGCCGCCATCGCCGTCGCACAAGCCACCATAGCAATGCCGGTTCTGCGCCGCGCGCATCACGCGCAGCCGCCCGCGCTCGACGCCTGCCAGCCCCAGTTGCGCCCCGGCTCGCCGCCATGCCTCCGCCGCGCTGAAAATCCGCCGCCCCGGATGCACGCCGGGGTCAGCGCCAGCGCATGCGCCCAGCCGGTCGATCCGCTGCGCCTCGACAATCATGTCGGTCAGGAACAGGTCCAGTTCGCGCAGGCCATTGCCGATCAGCCTGGCGGGCATCGCGCCACGCCGCTGCGTCGCCGCATCGGGACACAGGCCCAGCGACATGCCATTGGCCAGAAACGCCGCCGCCCGCTCGATCCGATCCAGTTGGCCGGTCAGGGCGGCGTGCGCATCGATCACGGATATTCCCGCCGCGCATGGACAAGGTTGACGATTTCCACCGCGTCGCTCGTCACCCGATACATCAGGATATAGTTGGGATGCACCACCGCTTCGCGCGTGCCAACCACGCGCCCGGTCTGATACAGAAAGGGATGCTCCGCCAGTCGCTCGGCACAAGCCTCTATCGCGTCCTGCAACCGGATCGCTGCCACCGGATTGCGCTGCGCAATATAGCTGATGACGGCCTCAAGATCGTCCAGCGCGCTGGCGCGCCATAACAGACGCATCACGCGCCGTCGCGCGCCCTTGACTGGATGATCGCCCGCGCCCGTGCCATCGCCTCGTCATGCGCCACCGGCGCGCGCGTATCCGCCAGCGACGCGGCAACCTTCGCGTTCAGCCACTGCTCCCAGGCGATGGCCTGTTCCGGCGTCTCAAACTCGGACGTTAAAGGCGTATGCTCGTTCACACGAACAGGATAGGCGAATTCCCCGTCGGCGCAAGCCTGCAGCACGTCGATCAGTTCTCATCCCCCATCCGCAGCGCAGCAATAAACGCCTCCTGCGGAATCTGGACCGAGCCATATTCGCGCATCCGTTTCTTGCCTTCCTTCTGCTTGTCGAGCAGCTTCTTCTTGCGGCTGATGTCGCCGCCATAGCATTTGGCGGTCACGTCCTTGCGCATTGCGGCGATCGTTTCGCGCGCGATCACCTTGCCGCCGATCGCCGCCTGGATCGGGATTTTGAACAGGTGGCGGGGGATCAGGTCTTTCAAGCGCTCGCACATGCCGCGTCCGCGCGATTCCGCGGTGCCGCGATGGACGATCATGCTCAGCGCATCGACCGGCTCGGAATTGACCATGATGCTCATCTTGACCAGGTCGCCCTCGCGATAGCCGATCTGGTGATAGTCGAAGCTGGCATAGCCCCGGCTGATGCTCTTCAACCGGTCGTAAAAGTCGAACACCACTTCGTTGAGCGGCAGTTCATAGGTCACCTGCGCGCGGCCGCCGACATAGGTGAGGTTCTTCTGGATGCCGCGCCGGTCCTGACAGAGTTTCAGGATGGAGCCGAGATATTCGTCCGGGCAATAGATGATCGCCTCGATCCACGGTTCCTCAATCTCGTCAATCTTAGTCGGGTCGGGCATGTCGGCGGGATTGTGCAACTCAATCTCGCCCGCGCCATAGGTGAGCTGGATCTTGTACACCACCGACGGCGCGGTGGTGATAAGGTCCAGGTCATATTCGCGGGTGAGGCGTTCCTGGATAATCTCCAGATGGAGCAACCCCAGGAACCCGCAACGGAAGCCGAAGCCCAGCGCCGCGCTGCTCTCCATCTCGAAACTGAACGACGCATCGTTCAGGCGCAGCTTGTTGATAGAGTCGCGCAGCTTGTCGAAATCATTGGCATCGACCGGGAACAGGCCGCAAAACACCACCGGCTGCACTTCCTTGAAGCCCGGCAGCGGTTTCAACGCGCCATTCTTCACCGTGGTGATGGTGTCGCCGACGCGGGTTTCGGTGATGTCCTTGATCTGCGCGGTGATGAAGCCGATCTCGCCCGCCGCCAGTTCGGTCAGCGTCTCGATCTTGGGGCGCATACAGCCCACCCGGTCGATCAGATGTTCGGTGCCGCCGATCATGAACTTGATCGCCTGGCCTTTTTTGATCACGCCATTGACGACGCGGACCAGAATGACGACGCCCAGATAGGGGTCGTACCAGCTGTCGACCAGCATCGCCTCCAGCGGCGCGTCGCGGTCGCCCTTGGGCGGCGGGATTTTCTTGACGATGGCTTCCAGAATTTCGTCGATGCCAATGCCGGACTTGGCGCTGGCCAGCACCGCTTCGGACGCATCAAGGCCGATGACATCCTCTATTTCCTTGCGCACCTTTTCCGGTTCCGCAGCGGGCAGATCGATCTTGTTGAGCACCGGCACGATCTCATGATCATGCTCGATCGACTGGTAAACATTGGCCAGCGTCTGCGCTTCCACGCCCTGCGCCGCGTCCACGACCAGCAGCGCGCCCTCGCACGCGGCGAGGGACCGGCTGACTTCATAGGCGAAGTCGACATGCCCCGGCGTGTCCATCAGGTTCAGTTCATAGGTCTGGCCGTCTTTCGCGACATAGTCGAGGCGCACTGTCTGCGCCTTGATCGTGATCCCGCGTTCCTTCTCAATGTCCATATTATCAAGGACTTGGGCGCTCATCTCGCGGTCGGTCAGGCCGCCTGTGCGCTGGATCAGCCGGTCCGCCAGCGTGGACTTGCCATGGTCGATATGGGCGATGATCGAAAAGTTACGGATGTGGCTAAGCTGCGTCATTGCGCGCCGATAGCAGGTGTCATCGGCCCTGTCAGCAGGATCGCGAAAGGCCCGTCCGATAAGATGACAATGGCCGTCACTCGGCCCCGCTCCGCTTGGAAGCGTAACAGTGCTATGATATAGTCAGGCAAAATATCGGGCGCGCACAAATTCAGATCAAGCAACAAACGGGGTTCTTGAAAATGCGTGTATTTAAGAGGGTGACAGCAGCGGCGCTCTGTCTGGCGCTGGCCGCGCCGCAAGCCATGGCCGCCGACAAGGGATCGTCCGGTCGTCAGGCCCAGACGAAAAAGCAGATGGAAATCCCCCGCTGCACCAAGCGCCTGGGCACCGTCGCGATCGTCGAGCCGGATAATCAGTGGTGGCGCGAACTGAGTCTGGGCAGCCCCGAAGCAATCATCAAGCTGTTCGTGCAGCAATCTGGCTGTTTCGGTCTGGTCAATCGCGGCCGGTCGATGGCCAGCCGCAATCTGGAACGCGCCATGGCGGATTCGGGCGAATTGCAGTCGGGCAGCAATCTGGGCAAGGGTCAGGTCAAGGCGGCGGATTATTTCATCCAGCCGGACATTGTGACCACCAACAAGAATAGCGGCGGCAATGCCTTTGGCGGGATGCTCGGCGGGATGCTGGGTGGCCGGATCGGCGGGGCGTTGCTGGGCGGCATCTCGATCAAGAAAAGCGAAGCCAATGTCATGCTGTCGGTGGTCAATGCCCGCACGACCGAAGAGGAAGTGATGGCGGAAGGCTATTTCCGCAAGTCGGACCTAAGCTTTGGCGGCGGTGGCGGCCTGGGCTGGATGGGTGGTCTGGCTGCGGTCGGTGGCGGCGGTTACCAGAATACCGACATCGGTCAGGTGATCGTGCTCGCCTATCTGGACGCCTATACCAAGATGGTGACGCAGATGGGCGGCCTGCCTGAAAATGCAGCGGCGGCAGCACCCGTCGCGAAGTAAGATCAGGAAGGGCGCGGCCGGACTATCTGGCTGCGCCCTTTGTCATACCGGGACGATGGCGACCGCTGCCCGTTCGCGTCGGCGTTTCCACCAGCCCAAGATCGCCTCCCCCGCTGGCCGTTCGATCACGCGATTGATCGCTGTCCCCAGCAGCAGCGCCACAGCGAAGGCGGCGAAGAAGCCGATCCAGGGGCTGTAGCCCGCCTTGGCAACCTCCAACATGACAATGAAGCCCACATGCTGGTGGATGAGGTAGAAGGAATAGCTGATCCCGCCGAGCCAGACGAGCGGGCGCAGGCTGAGGAAGCGTAAGTGCCCCGCAATCAGCGCCGCAAAGGCCGCGATCAGGACGCAGGCGACGATGGTGACGTCCCATGTTTCGATCGTCGCCACGGATGCCAGCGCCAAGAGCATATAGGGTGCCTGTTGCCGCCAGCTACGCCGCCCGGCCCAGACGCGGTAGGACAGCATCCCGATGACGAAAAAGGGCAGGTAGCGCAGCACCAGCAGCATGATGATGCGTTCGGGCATATCAGGCCAGGCGAAATAGAGCCAGCGCACCGCCAGCCATGCCGCCAGCACCGGTTCAAGCCGCCTGAGGCCCGCAAAGCGCCACAGCGCGATCATGCAGACATAGAAGCCGATCTCCACCGTCAGCGTCCAATAGGCGCCATCGACCTCGGGCATGAAGGCGAAGCCCTGCAACATGGTGAAGTTGGCCAGGATCGCCAGCGGGCCGACCAGCAATTGGGTCGCATGGGCCAGATATTCGATCCCCAGCGTCATCAGCATCGCCACCAGATAGGCGGGATAGAGGCGCGCGAAGCGGTTGACGATGAAATCCGCGACCGATCCGATCCGGTCGAGCGTGAAGAAGATCGCAAAGCCCGAAATGGTGAAGAAAAGCAGCACCCGATAGTTTCCACCGGGGAAGCTGAAAGGGACATGGCTGGCCTGTGGGAACAGCTCGTGGAAGCGGGTGGAATAATGGAAGATCAGCACGCACAGCGCTCCGATGCCGCGCATGGCGTCCAGCTCGGTCAGGCGAGTGCGGGAGGGAGGCGATCCGGCCATGCTGCGGTATAGCAACATGACAGCAATAAATCAGTTAACATCGTGGTTAACTATCGTGCCTTAACCCTCTTTTGTTGCCGATAGTTTGCCAGATCGCATCAGTCAGGCGGTCAGCGCGCCTCGGCAGCCCGTTTCAGACCCTGCAACTGTTCGTTCAGCACCTGATCGACAATTGGCGCCATCGCGGCTGGATCACTGCGCAAATAGCCCCCCACCACATAGGTCATGATGACCTGAACCCCCTTGCCCTTTGGCTGGATCGTAAAGTCGAGCGTGCCAACGACGCCTTCGCTCTGGAGCGGCCCCAGCGCGGCTGAGAGGCGCAACTGTTTGCCGGGGACGGCGTAGATGACGCGGCCATGTTCGACACTGCCGGATTTGCCGGACGGATCGGGTAAGATTTCGCAAAAACAGCCGCCAGCGCGTGGGTCCAGCGTCATATTGGCCGAAGCGCCGCTATAGGTGTGACTGTCATTCCACCAGCGGCCGGGTGCCGCCAACAAGGCATAGACCGCGCCAGCCTCCGCCGCGATTTCGACGCTGCTTTGCGTCGCAAAGCCGATGTCGCTGGTCGCCGTGACAGCAGAATGGGCTGGAGCAACCATCGCCGCACCAGCCCATGCCAATAGTCCGATCATGCGCATCATGCCCTCCCCTTTTGTGTGCGGGGGGCAGTCTAGCTCAGGCGACGCCGCCGTCCAAGATGGCGGCGATCGCGACGCTGACATCGTCCATGTCCGCCATGCCGTCAACGCGCGACACGATGCCGCGGGCTTCGTAGATCGGCAGGATCGGCGCAGTCTTGGCGCGATATTCGGCCATGCGGGTGCGCACCGTTTCCTCATTGTCGTCGGGACGACGCTTGAATTCGGTGCCGCCGCACTTGTCGCAGACGCCTTCGGCCTTGGGGGCCTTGAACGTGTCGTGATAGCCTTCGCCGCAGCTGGCGCAGGTGAAGCGGCCAGTGATGCGTTCGACCAGAGCGTCTTCATCGACTTCCAGTTCGACGACATGGTCGAGCGAACGGCTGCGCTGCTCCAATATGGCGTCGAGCGAATGGGCCTGTGCCTCGGTTCGCGGATAGCCGTCGAAGATGACCCCGGTGTCGGGAGCGAGCGCATCCAGCGCTTCGCCGATGATGCCGGATACGACTTCGTCAGGCACCAGCGCGCCCGATTCCATCAGCGCCTTCGCCTGCAACCCTACGGGCGTCCCCGCCTTTACCGCGGCGCGCAGCATGTCGCCGGTCGACAGCTGGACCATGCCCCGGCTTTCGACCAGACGGCTGGCCTGCGTCCCCTTGCCAGCGCCCGGAGGGCCAAGCAATATGATATTCATTGCGCGCATTCTCCCCTGTTGTGCGCCCAGAGCCGTTCTGCGCCGATCAGCGCATACGGCCTTTCAGCTTCGCCTTCTTGATCAGGTCCCCATATTGATGGGCGAGCAGATGGCTTTGAATTTGGGTCACCGTATCGACCGTAACATTGACGACGATCAACAAGCTAGTCCCACCAAGGTAGAATGGAATTCCCGCCCGTGCGATGGCGAACTCCGGCACCAGACAGATGAACGCCAAATAGGCCGCGCCAATCACCGTGATGCGCGTCAGCACATAATCCAGGTAATTTTCGGTATTCTTGCCCGGACGGATGCCGGGAATGAAGCCGCCATTGCGCTTGAGATTGTCAGCCGTTTCTTCCGGGTTGAACACCACGGCGGTGTAGAAGAAGCAGAAGAACACAATGCCAAGGCCGTACAGCGCCATATAGACCGGGCTGCCGTGCGACAGATACTGGTTCAGCGTCAGCACGAAATCGCCCAGCCTGCTCTCACCCGCCACAGTCTGGCCCGCGAACTGCGAGATGGTGAGCGGCATCAGCAGCAGCGAACTGGCGAAGATGGGCGGGATGACGCCAGCGGTGTTGACCTTGAGCGGCAGATGGCTGCGGTCCGCCTGCATCAAGCCCTGGCGCGTCTGGCGCTTGGGATATTGGATCAGCACGCGACGCTGGGCGCGCTCCATGAAGCAGATCAGAAGGACAAGGCCAACGGCCATCGCCATGACCAGGAAGATCAGCAGGCCGGAAATCGTGCCTTCGCTGCCCGACTTGAACAGGTTGCTGAGCGTCACCGGCAGCTGGGCGACGATGCCCGCCATGATGATCAGCGACACGCCATTGCCGATACCGCGCGAGGTGATCTGTTCACCCAGCCACATCAGGAACATGGTGCCGCCGATCAGCGAGACCACGGCGGTCAGGCGGAACAACATGCCCGGTTCGATGACAGCCGCCACGCCCGATTGCGCGCCAAAGCCTTCCAGCCCGACGGCAATGAAATAGCCCTGAACCGCGGTCAGACCGACCGTGCCATAGCGGGTATATTGGTTGAGCTTCTTGCGCCCGCTTTCGCCTTCCTTCTTGATCGCCGCCAGCTTGGGCGACAGCGACGCGCCCAACTGCACCACGATCGAGGCGGTGATATAGGGCATGACGCCGAGCGCGATCAGGCTCATGCGCGACAGGCTGCCACCGGAAAAGGTGTTGAAGATGTCGAGGATGCCGCCCTGCGTCTGGCTGTAGAGCTGCGACAGGGCCGTCGGATCGACGCCGGGCAGCGGCACGAAGCTGAGGAAACGGAACACGATCAGCGCGCCCAGCGTAAACCACAGGCGCTTTTTGAGGTCGGTCGCCTGGCTGAATTTCGCGAGGCTGAGATTGGATGCGAGCTGGTCGGCTCTCGATGCCATGGTGGCTGCCCTTCAAATCATGCGTGCCGGAGCGCCAAGGCTCCGGAGCGGAATCGCTCATCCCTTAGCGGGACGGGTTAGCCGTGTCGAACGGGGAGTTGCCGCGCAAACGACAAAAGCCCCCCGATACGCATAGCCCCGCCAACCCATATCGGGCAGCGGGGCCATACATGCAAGTCTGGGACGGCGGTTTAGGCCTTCCGGGCAGCCTTGGCAGCGGCGAGCGCTGTGCCCTTCTTGGCCTTCGCCTTGTCGGCTGCGGCGACGACTTCGATCACCTCGACCTTGCCACCGGCCTTTTCGACCGCTTCCAGCGCGCCCTTCGACGCACCGGAGACCAGGAAGCTGACCTTGGCAGTCAGTTCACCCTTGGCGAGCAGACGGACGCCGTCCTTGCCACCACGAGCCAGCGAGGCGGCCTTAAGCGCGGCATGGTCGATGGTCGCGTTGGCGTCCAGCTTGCCGGCGTCGATCGCCTTCTGCACCGCACCCAGGTTCACGATCGCAAAATCGCTGGCGAAGATGTTGTTGAAGCCGCGCTTCGGGATGCGCATGTGGAGCGGCATCTGGCCACCCTCGAACCCGTTGATGGCAACGCCCGAACGCGCCTTGGCGCCCTTCTGGCCGCGACCGGCGGTCTTGCCCTTGCCCGAACCGATGCCGCGTCCAACGCGCATACGGCCCTTGCGGGCGCCATCATTGTCACGGATGTCATTGAGTTTCATGTCTTGCACTCGCTTTCGCTATGTTCGCGCTGTTCCCATAGGGGGGAACCCAAGAGGCCGGGCCGATAGCCCAGCTGTAGAAAAAACGAAAGAGGGGTTTCCCCCTCTCCCGCTTGATTTCGTCGGATCGAAGGGCGTTAGCCCTCGACCACCTGCACCATGTGGGGCAGCTTACGGATGGCACCGCGGACTTCCGCTGTGTCTTCCAGTTCCACCACGCGGTTCATCTTGCCCAGGCCCAGGCCGATCAGAATCTTCTTCTGGTCGGCGGGACGGCGGATCGGTGAACCGATCTGCTTGATCTTGATCTTGGCCATATCGCTTACTCCGCAATCGCTTCGGCGTCGGCAGCGGCCAACTCGACCGAGGCACCACCGCGACGAAGCAGGTCAGCGACCTTCTTGCCGCGACGCTGCGCCACCGACTTGGGGCTGGTCTGCTCGCCCAGCGCCGCAAAGGTCGCCCGGATCATGTTATAGGGGTTCGACGTGCCGTTGGACTTGGTCACGACGTCCGCAACGCCCAGGCTTTCGAACACGGCGCGCATCGGACCACCGGCGATGATACCCGTACCGGCAGGCGCCGAACGGACCGTCACCTTGCCTGCACCGAAATGGCCCAGGCCATCATGATGCAGCGTGCGGCCTTCCTTCAGAGGAACGCGGACCATTGCCTTCTTGGCAGCGGCGGTCGCCTTGCTGATCGCTTCAGGCACTTCGCGCGCCTTGCCATGGCCGAAGCCCGCACGACCCTTGCCGTCACCAACGACGACCAGAGCCGCGAAGCCGAAGCGCTTGCCGCCCTTGACGGTCTTGCTGACGCGGTTGATGTGAACCAGCTTCTCGATCAGTTCTTCGCCCTGATCTTCGTCGCGGTTGCCGCCACGACGATCGTCACGACGGCCACGGCCGCCACGATCGCCGCCGCCACGGTTGCGATCGCCGCCGCCACGGTTGCCA
The DNA here is from genome assembly GCF_057809795.1 of Sphingobium sp. FG125. Taxonomy (NCBI): domain Bacteria; kingdom Pseudomonadati; phylum Pseudomonadota; class Alphaproteobacteria; order Sphingomonadales; family Sphingobiaceae; genus Sphingobium; species Sphingobium sp. FG125. The sequence continues at coordinate 27,602 of NZ_JBMDKQ010000029.1, read as the reverse complement.
CGGGCACCGCGGCCAGGACCGCGACCTTCGGCCGGTGCAGCTTCTGCACCGTCGACGGGCGCAGCGACTTCAATGGTGTTTTCGTCAGCCATGCTCAGAACTCCAGCCCGGCTTCACGGGCCGCATCGGCCAGCGCCTTGACGCGGCCATGGAAAAGGAAACCGCCGCGGTCGAACACGACGCGGGTGACGCCGGCCTTGGTCGCGGCTTCCGCCACGCGTTTGCCGACATCGGCAGCCGCATCAGCGGTTGCGCCGGTCTTGCCACGCACATCCTTGTCCAGGGTCGAGGCGGCGGCGACGGTGGTACCGGCGGCGTCATCAATGACCTGGGCATAGATGTGACGGCCCGAACGGTGAACGCTCAGACGCGGGCGATTGCCCGACACGGCCTTGAGGGCGGTGCGAACGCGGCGACGACGCCGCGCGAAGAGGGAAAGCTTTGCCATCTTACTTCTTCTTCCCTTCCTTGCGGAAGATGAATTCGCCGTCGTACTTGATGCCCTTGCCCTTATAAGGCTCAGGCTTACGCCAGCGACGGATCTCGGCCGCAACCTGTCCGACCTTCTGCTTGTCGATACCGATGATCTCGACCGTGGTGTTGTCCGGGGTCTTGATCTCGATCCCTTCGGGGATCGCGTAATCGACGTCGTGGCTGTAGCCCAGCTGCAACTTCAGGTTCTTGCCCTGCGAGTTGGCGCGATAGCCGACGCCGGTGATCAGCAGCTTCTTGGTGAAGCCTTCGGTCACACCGGTGATCAGGTTCTGGACGAGCGTGCGCTGCATACCCCAAAAGGCGCGCGCCGCTTTGGTCTTGTTGGCTGGCTGCACCGAAATGCCGTCATTTTCCAACGTGTAGCTGATCTCGTCGCGCAGCGGCATGGCGAGGGTACCCTTGGGGCCCTTCACCGAGAGCTGCCCGCCCTCGATGGTCGCGGTCACCCCATTGGGGATCGCGACCGGTTTTTTACCGATGCGGCTCATTAGAACACCTCCGCCAGCACTTCGCCGCCGACATTCTGCTCGCGCGCTTCCGCGTCGGACAGAACACCCTTGGGCGTCGAGACAATGGTGATGCCGAGGCCGTTGCGCACTACCGGCAGTTCCTTGGAACCCGAATAGACGCGGCGGCCAGGCTTGGACACGCGAGCGACATGCTTGATGGCCGGCTGGCCTTCAAAATATTTCAGCTCAATGCGCAGGCCGGGGTGGGCGCCAAGCGCTTCCTCGGAATATCCACGGATATAGCCTTCGCGCTGAAGCACGTCGAGAACGCGGGCGCGCAGCTTGGACGCGGGGGACATAACGCTGTCCTTCTTCGCCTGCTGCCCGTTGCGGATGCGGGTGAGCATATCACCCAGGGGATCGGTCAATGCCATGAGATGATATCCTTACCAGCTCGACTTGGTGACGCCGGGGATCAGGCCCTTGTTGGCCAGATCACGCAGCTGAATACGGCAGAGCCGGAATTTGCGGTAATAAGCGCGCGGGCGACCGGTCAGCTCGCAGCGATTACGCACGCGAGTGGGGTTACCGTTGCGGGGAATTTCCGCCATCTTCAGACGGGCGATCAAACGATCACCGTCGTCAGCATTGGTATCATTTGCGATCGTCTTGAGCTTCGCATAACGGCCGGCATATTTCTTCACCAGCTTCTTGCGACGTTCATTCTTGTTGATCGAACTCAGTTTCGCCATGACTTAAGTTCTCTTCCTTAGCTAATGCGTTGGGAGAGAAGCGGGGCCGATTAAGCCGCCTGCTTCTCTTCTTCCTGCGGGAAGGGGAAACCGAACAGGCGCAGCAGCTCGCGCGCCTCGTCGTCCGTCTTCGCGGTGGTGGTCACGATGATGTCCATGCCGCGCACCTTGTCGACGCGGTCATAGCTGATCTCCGGGAAGATGATCTGTTCCTTGATGCCGAAGGCATAGTTGCCACGGCCGTCAAAGCTCTTGGGGTTCAGACCACGGAAGTCGCGCACGCGGGGGAGCGCGATGTTGATCAGGCGATCCAGAAATTCATACATGCGCTCGCGGCGCAGCGTGACCTTGGCACCGATCGGCATCCCCTCACGCAGCTTGAACTGCGCGATCGACTTCTTCGCCTTGGTGATGACCGGCTTCTGGCCAGCGATCAGTTCCATTTCCTCGGCGGCCTGGGTGACCTTCTTCTTGTCCTGGGTCGCTTCGCCCACGCCCATGTTGAGCGTGATCTTTTCGATCCGGGGGATTTCCATGACGTTCTTGTAACCGAATTTCTCGGTCATCGCCTTGATGATCTCGGCGTCATAGAGCGCCTTGGAGCGCGGGATATAAATGTCGGCCATTACAGCACCTCACCGGACTTGACGGCGACGCGAACCTTCTTGCCGTCGCGCTCCTCGAAACGAACGCGGGTCGGCTTGCCGTCCTTGTCGGCGACCGCCACGTTCGAGATGTGGAGCGGCGCAGGCTTGCGCTCGATGCCGCCCTGCGGGTTCGACTGGTCGGGCTTGCGATGCTTCACATGCACGTTGATGCCTTCGACAAGAACCTTGTCGTCCTTGGGCATCACAGCCAAGACAGCGCCGGTACGGCCCTTGTCCTTGCCAGCCAGGACGACAATCTTGTCGCCCTTCTTGATCTTAGCAGCGCTCATTACAGCACCTCAGGGGCTAGGCTGATGATCTTCATGTGCTTCTTGGCACGCAGTTCACGAACCACGGGGCCAAAGATACGGGTGCCGATCGGCTCCTCGTTCTTGTTGATCAGCACAGCGGCGTTACCGTCGAAACGGATCACCGAACCATCGGCCCGACGAATGTCCTTGGCGGTACGCACGATGACGGCGCGGTGAACGTCGCCCTTCTTGACCTTGCCGCGCGGAGCCGCTTCCTTGACGGAGACGACGATGATGTCGCCAACGCCGGCGAAGCGCCGCTTCGACCCGCCCAGCACCTTGATGCACTGGACGCGCTTGGCGCCGCTGTTGTCCGCGACGTCAAGATTGGATTGCATCTGGATCATGGATCCGGTTCCTTCTTATTTGGCCTACCGGAAAAATTCCGGCGGTTCCGAATTTCGTGCCTGGACCCTTGGAGTCATACGCGAAGCGCGGGCCTGTAACCCCTTCTGAACGAAAAGGCCAGCCCCGCGTCGCAATTAGACTCAAAGAGTCGGTGACCTATCCCTCAGGCCGCCGTTTCCGGCGACTTGTGGGTGTCCACGCGCTCGATGACCTTCCAAGTCTTGAGCTTGGAAATCGGGGCGGTTTCCTCAATGCGGACCGTCTCGCCTTCCTTGTAGACATTGCCCTCGTCATGGGCATGATATTTCTTCGAACGACGAATGATCTTGCCGTAGAGCGCGTGCTTTACCTTGCGCTCCACGCGAACGACCACCGTCTTGTCGGTCTTGTCGGAAACCACAGTTCCCGTCAGCACGCGCTTGGGCATCGTGTGGTTCCTTTACTTGGCAGCGGAGCTGTTACGCTCCGTCTGCAGGGTCTTGATCTGCGCGATCGACCGGCGAACTTCCTTGACCCGGCTGGGCTTTTCCAGCTGGTTGGTGGCCGCCTGGAAACGCAGGTTGAACTGCTCGCGCTTCAGATTGTTCAGCTCGGTCGACAGCTCGTCGTCCGTCTTGGTCTTGAGGTCAGCAACATTCGCCATGACCTTAGCCCTCCAGATGCGAGGTGTCGCCGAGGCGGGCGACAACCTTCGTCTTGATCGGCAGCTTCATCGCGGCACGCGAGAAAGCCTCGGCTGCGAGCGGACCGGGCACGCCGTCCAGCTCGAACAGGATGCGGCCGGGGGCGACACGGGCCGCCCAATATTCGACCGAACCCTTGCCCTTGCCCTGACGGACTTCGGCCGGCTTCTTCGTCACCGGAACGTCAGGGAACACGCGGATCCACAGACGGCCCTGGCGGCGGATGTGGCGCGTGATCGCGCGGCGGGCCGCTTCGATCTGGCGCGCGGTGATCCGTTCCGGCTCCATGGCCTTGAGACCATAGGCGCCGAAGTTCAGCGCAGTGCCGCCCTTCGCATCGCCCTTGATCCGGCCCTTGAAGGTCTTGCGGAACTTCATTTTCTTCGGTTGCAGCATGACGCTATACCCTATTCAAAATCAGCGCGCCGGACGCACGCCGGAGGTCTGAGCCTCCAGCATGAGCCGGTCGGTCGCGAACGGATCATGGCCGAGAATCTCGCCCTTGAAGATCCACACCTTGATCCCGCACACGCCATAGGCGGTATGTGCAGTGGCTTCGGCATAGTCGACGTTCGCACGCAGCGTGTGCAGCGGAACGCGGCCTTCGCGATACCATTCGACGCGCGCGATTTCCGCGCCGCCCAGACGGCCGCCGCAGGTGATCTTGATGCCTTCGGCACCCAGACGCAGCGCGGACTGAACCGCACGCTTCATCGCCCGGCGGAATGCCACGCGGCGCTCCAGCTGATCGGCAATGCCCTGCGCGACGAGACGGCTGTCGACTTCCGGCTTGCGGATTTCGACGATGTTCAGCGACACGTCGGACGAGGTCAGCGCACCCAGCTTCTTGCGGAGCTTTTCAATGTCTGCGCCCTTCTTGCCGATGATGACACCCGGACGGGCGGCATAGATCGACACGCGGCAAAGCTTGGCGGGACGCTCGATCACGACCTTGGAGATCGCGGCCTGCGGCATGTTCTTGAAGATGAACTGGCGGATCTTGAGATCTTCCAGCAGGAGACGACCATAGTCGGCACCTTCGGCGAACCAGCGGCTGTCCCAGGTACGGTTGATCTGGAGACGCAGACCGATCGGATTGCTCTTGTGACCCATGTGCTTACGCCTCCGCTTCTTCGCCAGCTTCACGCACGACGATACGCACGCGGCTGTAAGGCTTGAGGATCCGGGTCGACTTGCCGCGGCCACGGGCATGGAAGCGCTTGAGCGTGAACGCCTTGCCTACCGATGCTTCCGCGACGACCAGTGCGTCGACGTCCAGATTGTGATTGTTTTCGGCGTTGGCGATGGCCGAAGCCAGCACCTTGCGCACGTCGACCGCCATCGCCTTCTTGGAGAAGGCGAGGATGTTCAGCGCGTCCTCGACCTTGCGGCCGCGGATGAGCGTGGCGACCAGGTTCAGCTTCTGGGCCGAACCACGGATCTGCGTGCCAACGGCCAGCGCTTCATTGTCGGCGACGCGACGCGGAGCTTTTTCCTTGCTCATTAGCGCTTGCCCTTCTTGTCGGCGGCGTGGCCGGGGAAGAAGCGGGTCGGAGCGAATTCGCCCAGCTTGTGACCCACCATTTCCTCGTTCACGGAGACCGGAACATGCTTGCGGCCGTTATAGACGTTGAACGTCAGACCAACGAACTGCGGCAGGATGGTGGAACGACGCGACCAGGTCTTGATCGGCGCACGGCCACCCGCGTCCTGCGCGGCTTCCGCCTTCTTCAGAAGGCTGAGGTCCACGAACGGACCTTTCCAGACGGAACGAGCCATCTCGCTTACCTCTTCTTCTTCGCGTGGCGGCTACGGATAATCATCTTATCCGTCGCCTTGTTGTGGCGGGTGCGGGCACCCTTGGTCGGCTTGCCCCAGGGCGTGACCGGATGACGGCCGCCAGAGGTCCGGCCTTCACCACCACCATGCGGGTGATCGACCGGGTTCTTGGCAACACCGCGGGTCAGAGGACGAATGCCCTTCCAACGGTTGCGGCCTGCCTTGGCGAGGTTGGTATTGCCATTGTCCGGGTTGCTGACGGCACCGATGGTGCCCATGCAATCGGACCGAATGTAGCGCTGTTCACCCGACGACAGGCGAACCATGACCATGCCGCGGTCACGACCGACGAGCTGGGCATAGGTGCCTGCCGACCGGCAGAGCTGACCGCCCTTGCCTGGCTTCATTTCGATGTTGTGGATGATCGTGCCGACCGGCATCTGACCCAGTTCCATCGCGTTGCCCGGCTTCACGTCGGTCTTTTTCGCCGCGATGACCTTGTCACCGGGCGCCAGACGCTGCGGCGCCAGGATATAGGCCTGGGTGCCGTCGGGATAGTTGACCAGCGCGATGAACGCCGTGCGGTTGGGGTCATATTCCAGACGTTCGACCGTACCTTCAACATCCCACAAGCGACGCTTGAAATCGATGATACGATAGCGCTGCTTGTGACCGCCGCCGATACCGCGCGAGGTCACATGACCCTTGTTGTTGCGGCCACCGGTCTTGCGCTTGCCTTCGGTCAGCGCCTTGACGGGCTTTCCTTTATGCAGGCTCGACTTGTCGACCAGGATCAGGCCGCGCTGGGCGGGGCTGGTCGGGTTATAGTGCTTGAGTGCCATGGTCCGCGCCTCAGATACCGGTGGTGACGTCGATGGACTGGCCTTCGGCCAGCGTCACGATCGCCTTCTTGACGTCCGAACGCTTGTAGGGCTTGCCCTTCCAGCGCTTGGTCTTGCCCTTCTGCACCAGCGTGTTGACCGCTTTGACGGTCACGCCGAACAGTGCTTCGACAGCCGCCTTGATTTCCGGCTTGGTCGCGGTGTTCGCGACCTTGAAAACCACGGCGTTGTTTTCGCTCAGGAGCGTCGACTTCTCGGTGATGTGCGGCGCGACGACGACGTCATAATGACGGTTGTCGACGGTTCCGGCTTGCTTTTTAGCCATTGAAACGGGCCTCCAGCTTTTCGACCGCAGCGCGCGTAAGCACCAGCGAGTCGGCTTTCAATATGTCGTAGACATTGGCGCCGACGGCAGGGAGCAGGTCCACGCCGATGATGTTGGCCGATGCCTTGGCAAAGCTGATGTTCACAGCGTCGCCGTCGATGAACAGCACCTTGGTGAGGTTCAGCTTGGCAAGACTGGCGACCAGCGCCTTGGTCTTGCCTTCGGCAACATCCAGGCTGTCGATGATCGTCAGCGTTCCGGCCTTGACCTTCGACGACAGCGCCATCTTCAGACCCAGCGCGCGAACCTTCTTGTTCAGCGAGGGGTTGAAGTCACGGACGCGGGCACCGTGGGCTTTACCACCGCCGATGAACACCGGCGCGCGGCGATCGCCGTGACGGGCGGTGCCGCCACCTTTTTGGCGGCCGAACTTCTTGCCGGTGCGGGCAACATCGCTACGCTCACGGGTGCCGCGGGCAGTGCCGCGACGCTTTTCGAGCTGCCAGGTGACGACGCGATGCAGAATGTCGGCGCGAGGCTCGATACCGAAAACGGCATCGTTCAGCTCCAGATCGCCAGCTTCTGCTGCGTCGAGGGTCTGTACCTTGACCTTCATGGTTTAGCCCTCCTGGCCTTCGGTGACGTCGGTTGCCACGGCTTCTTCAGCCGGGGTGTTCGCAGCGTCATTGCTATTGTCAGCCTTTTTCAGGCTGGCGGGATAGGGTGCATCCGCCGGACGAGCGACCTTGACCGCGTCCTTGACGGTGAGCCAGGTGCCCTTGGCGCCCGGAACGCTGCCCTTGACGAAGATCAGGCCACGCTCGACGTCGGTACGCACGATTTCCAGATTCTGCTGGGTGCGTTCACGATCGCCCATGTGACCGGCCATCTTCTTGTTCTTGAAGACGCGGCCCGGATCCTGGCGGTTACCCGTCGAACCATGGGCACGATGGCTGATCGACACACCGTGGGTGGCGCGCATACCGCCGAAGCCCCAACGCTTCATAGCGCCGGCAAAGCCCTTACCCTGGGTGTGACCCGCCACGTCGACCAGCTGGCCGGCGATGAAATGGTCAGCGGCGATTTCAGCGCCGACATCGAGGAGCGCATCCTCGGCGACACGGAATTCGACCAGACGTGCCTTAGGCTCCACTTCCGCCTTGGCGAAGTGACCGCGCTGCGGCTTGGCGACATTCTTAACTTTCGCGGTGCCGGCACCCAGCTGCACGGCCACATAGCCGTCGCTGTCCACATCCTTCCGAGCCACGACCTGGTTGCCTTCAAGGGCCAGAACCGTAACCGGAACGTGACGCCCGTCCTCCTGGAACAGGCGGGTCATCCCGACTTTCTTCGCGATCACGCCAGTGCGCATGATCCATACTCCCAATAGAGGCCCGCCCACGTCTCAAAAACGACGCCAGCGGGCGTATCCAACGAAAAAACCGCTCAGGATTTCTCCTTCGCGGCCAACCCTTTGCTTGTAGATCACCCCGTCTGGGTTGGATGCCACCCCCTATTCGGGAACAGCGACGGGGGACCAGGGCCACGGCCTAGACCGCGCGGTATCCCTTGTGTCGTTTGAGCTTCCGCCCTTCCCTACAGAAAGAGGGAGCGGAATACCCGATACCCTGCTCACCTTTCGGTCAGCAGGGACTTGCTGGCTTTAGGCCAGCTTGATCTCGACGTTCACGCCGGCAGCCAGGTCCAGCTTCATCAGCGCGTCGACCGTCTGCGGCGTCGGCTGCACAATGTCAAGCATACGCTTGTAGGTGCGGACTTCGAACTGCTCACGCGACTTCTTGTCGACGTGCGGGCCACGGTTGACCGTGAACTTTTCGATGCGCGTCGGCAAAGGAATGGGGCCGCGAATGAGGGCGCCGGTGCGGCGGGCGGTGTCGGCGATGTCGCCGGTCGCCTGATCGAGCACGCGATGATCGAACGCCTTGAGGCGAATGCGGATGTTGCTGTCCATGTCCTACTACCGATGCGAAAGAGCCAAAAAACAAACCGCCCCGTTTAGACCCTCTAGCGCAAAGCCGGCGAGGATCGGTCCGAGGCGGTTAAAATCCGAGCCGCGCGAATCAGGTGACCCGCGCGGCTCGCTGCCTATATTACTTGGTGACTGCCGAAACAACCCCCGAACCGACGGTCCGGCCGCCTTCGCGGATCGAGAAGCGCAGACCCTGCTCCATCGCGATCGGTGCGATGAGCTTGACGCCAAGCTTCACGTTGTCGCCGGGCATGACCATCTCGGTGCCTTCAGGCAGCACGACTTCGCCGGTCACGTCGGTGGTGCGGAAGTAGAACTGCGGACGGTAGTTGGCGAAGAACGGCGTGTGACGGCCACCCTCTTCCTTCGACAGAACATAGACTTCCGATTCGAACTCGGTGTGCGGCTTGATCGAGCCGGGCTTGCAGAGAACCTGGCCACGCTCAACGTCTTCACGGCCAACGCCACGAACCAGCGCGCCGATATTGTCGCCAGCTTCACCCTGATCGAGCAGCTTGCGGAACATTTCAACGCCGGTGACGACGGTCTTGCGGGTGTCCTTGAGGCCGACGATCTCGACTTCTTCACCAACCTTGACGATGCCGGTTTCAACGCGGCCGGTCACAACCGTACCACGGCCGGAGATCGAGAACACGTCTTCGATCGGCATCAGGAAGGGCTTGTCGACCGGACGGTCGGGCTGCGGGATCCAGCTGTCGACCGACTGCATCAGCTTCAGAACGGCGTCATGGCCGATTTCGTTGTTGGTGCCGTTGAGGGCGCAAACAGCCGAACCCGGAATGATGGGGATGTTGTCGCCGTCAAAGTCATAGGACGACAGCAGCTCGCGGATTTCCAGCTCGACCAGTTCCAGAATTTCTGGATCGTCGACCAGGTCAACCTTGTTCATGAACACGACCATCTGCGGCACGCCGACCTGACGGGCGAGCAGGATGTGCTCGCGGGTCTGCGGCATCGGACCGTCGGTGGCGGACACGACCAGGATCGCGCCGTCCATCTGCGCGGCACCGGTGATCATGTTCTTCACATAGTCAGCGTGACCGGGGCAGTCGACGTGCGCATAGTGGCGCGCTTCGGTTTCATATTCGACGTGGGCGGTCGAAATGGTGATGCCGCGCTCACGCTCTTCAGGCGCCTTGTCGATATTGTCGTACGACGTGAAGGTCGCGCCGCCGGTTTCGGCCAGCACCTTCGTGATCGCTGCGGTCAGCGAGGTCTTGCCATGGTCGACGTGACCGATGGTGCCGATGTTGCAATGCGGCTTCGTCCGCTCAAACTTAGCTTTCGCCATTTTATCCTACCTTCTAATCAAATCCGATGGGTTTGACCGCTCGGCCGCGCCTTGCGAAGGCGCGTCCATAGCAGCAAATTCGCATAATGAAAGCCCTAACCGCCCCGTTCGCACGGGGCGGATCAGGATTTTCAGGCCATCTTGGCCTTCACCTCGTCAGCGACATTCTGCGGCACTTCATCATAGTGCGAGAACGACATGGAATAGCTGGCCCGACCCTGGGTGAAAGAGCGCAGCGTATTCACATAACCGAACATGTTGGCCAGCGGGACCATGGCATCGACGGTCTGTGCGTTGCCGCGGCTGTCGGTGCCCTGGATCTGGCCACGACGGCTGTTCATGTCGCCGATGACGTCACCCAGATAGTCTTCCGGGGTCACGACTTCGACCTTCATGATCGGTTCGAGCAGCTTGATGCCCGACTTCTGGGCCGCTTCGCGCATCGCGCCACGGGCACAGATTTCGAACGCCAGAGCCGACGAGTCGACGTCATGGTAGGCACCGTCATAGAGATGGACTTCGAAGTCGATGATCGGGAAGCCGATCAGCTGACCGGTCAGCGCGGTTTCGCGGAAGCCCTTTTCGACCGAGGGGATATATTCCTTGGGAATATTGCCGCCCTTGATCTCGTCAAAGAACTGGTAGCCCGAACCGCGCTCACCAGGAATGACGGTCGCCTTGATGCGACCGAACTGACCCGAACCACCCGACTGCTTCTTGTGGGTATAGTCGATGTCGACCTTCTTCGCGAGATATTCGCGATAGGCCACCTGCGGCGCACCGACATTCGCCTCGACCTTGAACTCGCGACGCATACGGTCGACTAGGATTTCCAGGTGAAGCTCGCCCATGCCCTTGATGATGGTCTGGCCCGACTCGTGATCGGTCGACACGCGGAAGCTGGGATCTTCGGCCGACAGGCGATTGAGCGCGATGCCCATCTTTTCCTGGTCCGCCTTGGTCTTGGGTTCCACCGACAGTTCGATAACCGGCTCAGGGAATTCCATCCGCTCCAGCACGATCGGCTGACGCTCGGCGCACAGCGTGTCGCCGGTGGTGGTTTCCTTCATGCCGGCCAGCGCGATGATGTCGCCGGCGAATGCCTCGTCAACGTCCTTACGTTCGTTGGCGTGCATTTCGAGCATACGCCCAACCTTTTCCTTCTTGTCCTTCACCGAGTTCAAGTAGGTGCCCTTGACGAGCGTACCCGAATAGATGCGGATGAAGGTGAGCGAACCCACGAACGGATCGTTCATCACCTTGAACGCCAGCGCGCTGAAGGGCGCGTCGTCGGTCGCGGGACGGCTGTCCGGCTCGTTGCTGTCCATCTTGACACCTTGCACGTCCTCAATGTCGAGCGGGCTGGGCATATAGTCAACGACGGCGTCGAGCAGGGGCTGAACGCCCTTATTCTTGAACGCCGAACCGCAAACCACCGGGACGAACGACTGGTTGAGCGCGCCCTTGCGGATCAGCGCCTTGAGCGTCGCCGTGTCAGGCTCGGTGCCGTCAAGATAGGCTTCCATCGCGGCATCGTCCTGCTCGACGGCCAGCTCAATGAGGTCGCTGCGATATTTCGCGGCCTTGTCTGCCATGTCGGCGGGAATTTCTTCGAAGAAGAACTCGGCACCCAGCGACTCATCCTTCCAGATGATCGCGCGGTTTTCGACCAGGTCGACCAGACCCTTGAAATCGCTTTCCGTGCCGATCGGCAGATACAGCACGGCAGGACGCGCGCCCAGACGATCAATGATCGACTGTACGCAATAATAGAAGTCGGCACCGGTGCGGTCGAGCTTGTTGATGAAGCACATGCGCGGGACTTTATACTTGTCCGCCTGACGCCACACGGTTTCGGACTGCGGCTCAACACCGGCAACGCCGTCGAAGCAGGCAACCGCGCCGTCGAGCACGCGCAGCGAACGTTCGACCTCAATCGTGAAGTCGACGTGGCCGGGAGTGTCGATGATGTTGATGCGGTGGCCGTTCCAGAAACAGGTCGTCGCAGCCGAGGTGATCGTGATCCCGCGCTCCTGCTCCTGCTCCATCCAGTCCATGGTCGCGGCGCCGTCATGGACTTCGCCGATCTTGTAGGACTTGCCGGTATAATAAAGAATACGCTCGGTCGTCGTCGTCTTGCCGGCGTCGATATGGGCCATGATGCCGATATTGCGATACAGTTTGAGCGGATGGCTGCGGGCCATGATGCTTCTCCGTTGCCGGCGCACCGGCGGTTGGGGATTCGTGTTCTTGCGTGGCCCCTAAACCAATCCGTCCGCCATGGGTAGGCCCACGACGAACGGATGGATTTTTAAGAGCGATAAACGGGGCAATTGTCGATCGACCGCCGCCCCGCCAATCTTTTTACCAGCGATAGTGCGAGAAGGCGCGGTTCGCTTCCGCCATGCGGTGCGTGTCTTCGCGCTTTTTGACCGCGTTACCACGGTTGTTGGCTGCATCCATCAGCTCACCCGACAGGCGGGCGGCCATGGTGGTTTCGCTGCGGTTGCGCGCAGCGGTGATCAGCCAGCGGATGGCCAAAGCCTGCGAACGCTCAGGACGCACTTCGACGGGAACCTGATAGGTCGCACCGCCAACGCGGCGGCTGCGCACTTCGATGCCCGGCTTGATGTTGTTGAGCGCGTCATGGAACATGCCGATCGGATCCTTCTTGGCGCGAGCCTCGACGGTTTCCAGGGCGCCATAAACGATCGATTCAGCAACGGCTTTTTTGCCGTCCTGCATGATGGAGTTCATGAACTTCGACAGAACCTGATCGCCATATTTGGGATCGGGCAGGATGATGCGCTTTTCGGGGCGACGACGACGTGACATAGTTTGTTCTCCCCTTACTTAGGACGCTTGGCGCCGTATTTCGAACGGCTCTGCTTGCGATCCTTGACGCCCTGGGTATCCAGAACGCCGCGAAGAACGTGGTAACGCACGCCCGGAAGATCTCGCACACGACCGCCACGGATCAGCACGACGCTATGTTCCTGCAGGTTGTGGCCTTCACCAGGAATGTAGGTAATGACTTCGCGCTGGTTGACCAAGCGAACCTTGGCCACCTTGCGGAGCGCCGAGTTCGGCTTTTTCGGGGTCGTGGTATAGACGCGGGTGCAAACGCCACGCTTTTGCGGGTTCGCATCCATGGCAGGGACCTTCGACTTGGCCTTCTGCGGTTCGCGGCCCTTGCGGACCAGCTGGTTGATTGTTGGCATGAAGCCCTTCACCTTTTTCAGTTACTTTACCGCAACACCCCTGCGTCCAATGCCGCCGGGAAACATATCGCTTCCAAACAGCAAAGGCCCCGGCGGGTACAATACCCCCCTGGAGCCGCAAGAGCATCCGGTAATGTTCAGCTCTGTGTTGCCCGCGTGGGATGATGCGAGGAGACGAGTCTCTACGCGGCAGACCGCTGGGCAGGCGGGCCTATAGCGATGCCGGGACAAAGGGTCAAGCCAATCGCCGACAGGCTGGCCATGCCGCTGACCGGGAGGGGTCGAAGAGGGCTGGTTAGGGAATTACTAACCCTGCCTGCCCTATTTTGCGCCTGGCACCACCGGGGTGCGTCAACTGGACAGTGCGTGAACGGGCTTTCGACCATCAGTGGCGAATTTCGCCTCGCCGAACGGGAAGCGGCTTTCCAGGCCGAACGCCTGCCCGAATCGCGACGCCATGCCCGCATCCTGTTCATACTGTCCGCGATTCTCAACACGCTCTTCCTATTGAGCGACTGGCGCTTTGCCGGGACGCCGCATTTTTGGGTCGCGGTGCCTGCGCGGCTGACCGTCATCCTTTGGTCCCTTGTCTGCCTGTCGCTCTGCCGCCGGATGACCAGCTTTCCGGCTGTCGAGCGCATCTGTTTCGCCTGGCAGGTCGTGACCGCCATCGGCGTCGCCTTCCTCGTCAGTTCGCGCAGCGACATTGCGATCTTCGTTCTGGTGATGCTGCCGCTGGTATTCTACCTCGTCGTTCCCACCAGCTTTCGCGGCAATGTCGGCGGCGGGCTGGGCTGCTGCATCGCGTTGCTGATCGGCTATCTTTCCCCCGCCCCGCTTTCCTCCACCATGCCCGGCATGATCCTGGCCATGCTGATGCTCCATTGCGGCATGTGGATCGCGATTGCCCGGAACAACCGGCTTCAGCGGCAGGAATGGACCGCCGGGCAGGTCGCGCAGGCAGTGCAAGTGGAACTGGCCAATAGTCGCGACACGCTGGAACGCATGTTCATGGCCGTGCCGCTGCCCCTGTTGGTCACGCGCTCTGACGGCAAAGTTCTGCATCTCAACCGCGCGGCTACCAAGGCCTATGCGGTGGGCCATGACGTCCGGCTCGACAATGTCGAGCAAACCTATGTCGATCTGCCGGTACGCGACGAACTGTCCGCGATGCTCCAGCGCGGCGAGGCGGTCGACAATTTCGAGTGTCAGCTGCGCCGCGCCGACGGAGCGCTGCGCCATGCCCTCCTGTCCGCCCGCCCGATCGTGATCGACGGTGAACCTTGCTTCATGACCAGTGTGGTCGACATTACCGAGCGCAAGGAGACCGAACGGCATCTGGAACGCCTGGCCATGACGGACGCGCTGACGGGCCTTGCCAATCGCGCGCATTTCATGGCTGCCGTCACGCAAGCAACGGCGGCGTCGAATAACCGGGCGCAACTGGCCGTGCTGCTCATTGACCTGGACGAATTCAAGCGGGTTAACGACACGGCCGGGCATGATGCGGGCGACGCGCTGTTGTGCGCGGTTGCCGGACGGTTGCGCCAGGCCCTGCGACCGGGCGATCTGGTTGCGCGGATGGGCGGCGATGAATTTGCCGTGCTGCTGACCCGCCTGCCCGATGCCGAGACGCTGCAGCCGATCCTGGCACGCATCGCCGATCATCTGCACGCCCCGCTCGACTATCGTGGTCGACCGATCGAATGCCGCGTCAGCATCGGCGTCGCGTTGTTCCCCGATCATGGCGAGGATGTAACCGCCCTCGTCAAACATGCCGACATCGCCCTCTATCATGCCAAGAATAATGGCCGGGGCCGCGCCATAATATTTGGGCCTGACCTGCTGGAAAGCTGGGATCGGGAAGCGGCCATGCTCGACCGGGCCCGCCATATTCTGGCGCAGGAACGCCCTTGTCCCTGGTATCAGCCCAAGATCGCGCTCGATACCGGCGCAATTGTCGGGTTCGAGGCTTTGTTCCGCTGCCCGACCGCCGACGGCAAGGTCATCATGCCAGCCGACATTGCCGCCGCCTTCGAACATCCCGAAGTGGGGCCTGCCATCACCGGCCGGATGATCGATGGAATCATCGCCGACTGCGTCCGCTGGCGCGACGCCGGCCTGTCGATCGGCCATGTCGCCCTCAACGTGTCAGGCGCGGACCTGAATGACGACAATTTTGTCGAACATTTGCTGGAGCGGCTGGCGCAGGCAGGCCTGCCTCCGGCGGTGATCGAGCTGGAAGTCACCGAATCGGTCTTTCTGGGCCGCAATGCCGACCGGGTCGGGCAGGTGCTGAACCGGCTGAGCGACGCTGGGGTCTCTATAGCCCTGGATGATTTCGGGACTGGCTACGCTTCACTCTCCCACCTCAAGCAATTTCCGATCGACATCATCAAAATCGACCAGCGCTTCGTGCGCGATCTGGAGACGGACCCGGACGACGCCGCTATCGTCCGCACGGTGCTGAACCTGGCCTATAGCCTTGGCATTCGCACGGTAGCGGAGGGGGTGGAGAACAGTCACCAGGTCGATTATCTGCGCGCGGGCGGATGCCATTATGGTCAAGGCTATCATTTCGGCGCGGCCATGCCATTCACCGCCATAACAGAGCTGCTGGCAAAACAGGGAGTCGCTCACCCCGCCCGCAAATAGATTGAAACAGCGCTGTAAAAAATTGACATATGGCGGGAACAAATAACGGTATCGATCATTTCACCGCGCTGACGCTTCGACTCGTCACGACTCCGCAACGACGGATTCGCCTGTTCGGCAATGCTTTGCTAACGGCTCGACTCGAATAAGAGTGTGGGGTCGCAATTGTCGCAAAAAGCCAAGACGGGGGCATCCGCTCTCCGCGCGCGGTTGATCGCGCTTTGCCCTGAGCGGGAGATTTTCCTCCGCTCCGGGGGGCAGGTGAAGTTCCTGCGCGTCTCCCGCCGGGCGCAGCTGACCGCTATCGCCATCGTCTCCACCGCGCTGATTGGCTGGGGCGGCGCGACCATCTCGATGCTTGCCAACAATGCCTCGGTCGCACAGGAACGTGCGTTGCTTGCGCAGCAGGGCAAGGCCGTCGCCAGCACAGCGAACAAGGTCGCCGACTATCGCAAGTCGGTCGAGGATCTGGAAGCGCGCCAGGATTTCATGGACGACCTCTACAAGACCCATTTCGGTGCAGAGGATGGCAATGCCGCGGGGGCCGATCTGGTCGGCCCGGCCGAGGCTGGCGAGAAGGGCGAGCTGACCGCCAAGATCAGCATGGCCCCGGAAGCCGCGCCGCTCGTCCGCCTCGCCCAGCGGCAGCGCCAGTTCGCGATGATGCTGACTGGCGCGGTCGAACGGCGCGCCGACAAGGCCGCTGCCGCGATCCGCAGCTTTGGCCTCAACCCCGACAGCCTGACCCGCAACGCCGCCCGCGCCCAGGGTGGTCCCTTCGTCCCATGGAAGGGCGACAAGGGCGCGATGACCGGCGAGCTGGAAGAGTTGGCAAGCGCGCTCAACCGGATGGAATTGCTGGAACGCAGCCTGCTTGCCATTCCGTCGGGCCAGCCGACCACGGCGCCGATGCAGACCAGTTCCTATGGCTATCGTCGCGATCCCTTTAACGGCCACGCCGCCTTCCATGCCGGAATCGACTTTCCCGGCCGCTTTGGCCAGCCGATCAACGCCGCCGCCGGGGGCAAGATCAGCTTTGTCGGCCAGCGTCAGGGCTATGGCAATGTCGTCGAGGTGGAACATGGCAATGGCCTGATGACCCGCTATGCCCATCTGTCCGGCTTTGCCAGCCGCGTCGGCCAGACGGTCGCGCGCGGCGATACCATCGGTCGCATGGGATCGACCGGCCGTTCGACCGGCACCCATCTGCATTTCGAGGTCCGGCTGAACGGCCAGGCCATCAACCCGCGTCGTTTTCTGGAGGCTGCCCAAGATGTTCTCCAAGTCCAGCAAATCGCCAAAGCGCGTTTCGCCGATGTCGGCAACCGGGGCTAAAAACACCCCCTTCTCGCTGATCGGCAGCGATGTAACGATCAGCGGCAACCTCACCGCCTCGGTCGACCTCCATGTCGATGGCGCGGTAGAGGGCGACATCAGCTGCGCCGCGCTGGTGCAGGGACCAGACAGCCGGATCGTCGGCCATGTCACCGCGCAGAGCGCGCGGCTGGCGGGCCTGGTAGACGGGTCGATCACTGCGCAGGAACTGGTGGTCGAAAGCACGGCGCGGATCACCGGTGATGTCCGCTATGAACGGATCACGATCGAACCGGGCAGCCGGATCGAGGGGCATTTCGCGCATAAGGACCATGGCGCGGTCCCGGAACTCAAGCTGATCGCGGGGGACGGCGCAGCTTGATCGCCCCCCTAACCATATTTGTCACTGGTAGCAGCCGCATCACAGCGATACCCCTCCCCTGTCACCGACATGGGGAGACGACACCATGGACACGCCCGATTATTGGCCGGATATTCGCCGTTTTCTGATCGGCTTCGCGATCGGCGGCGTCGCCATCGGTCTGTTTACGCTGATCAGTGTCCAGCCGATCCCCTGATCCGTCAATTCACCGGCGCGCGACGACGATAGCTGAGCGCTTCGGCGATATGGACGCGCCCGACCTTCTCCGCCCCGGCCAGATCGGCAATCGTCCGGGCGACCCGCAGGACGCGGGTATAGCCACGCGCCGACAGCTTCATGGCAGCGGCTGCCTGCGCCAGCAATTGCCGCCCGGCCTCGTCCGGTCCAGCGACATCCTCCAGCGCTTCGCCATCGACTTCGGCATTGGTGCGCACCTTGCTGTCGGCATAGCGCGCCGTCTGGACCGCGCGGGCCGCCGCGACGCGCGCGGCGACCTCGGATGATCCTTCGGCGGGCGGTGGCAGCACCAGATCGGCGGCGGTCACCGCCTGCACCTCGACATGCAGGTCGATCCGGTCGAGCAGCGGCCCGGACACCTTGGCCTGATAGTCCGCCGCACAGCGCGGCGCGCGCGAACAGGCCAGTG
This sequence comes from Sphingobium sp. FG125, assembly GCF_057809795.1. Taxonomy (NCBI): domain Bacteria; kingdom Pseudomonadati; phylum Pseudomonadota; class Alphaproteobacteria; order Sphingomonadales; family Sphingobiaceae; genus Sphingobium; species Sphingobium sp. FG125. The sequence continues at coordinate 9,451 of NZ_JBMDKQ010000029.1, read as the reverse complement.
CTGGATCACCCAAATGGCCGCAGCGGCACGGATTCATCGCAGCAATCAACTGCACCCGCGCCGGGAAAGTGACATGGGCATTGGCGCGCGCCACCGTCACCTCACCCGTCTCCAGCGGCTGGCGCAGCGAATCCAGCACGGCGCGCTGAAATTCCGGCAGTTCGTCCAGAAACAAGACGCCCAGATGCGCCATGCTGACCTCGCCCGGCCGCACCCGCAGCCCGCCGCCGACCAAAGCAGCCATCGATGCGCTGTGATGGGGGTTGCGGAAGGGCCGGGCGCGACTGATCCGTCCGCCCTCCAGCGTTCCGGCGACGCTCGCCACCATCGACGTTTCCAGCGCCTCGCCCGGCGTCAATTCAGGCAATATGCCCGGCACGCAACTCGCCATCAGCGACTTGCCCGCGCCCGGCGGCCCGACCATCAGCAGATTATGCCCGCCCGCCGCGGCGATCTCGATGGCGCGCTTGGCGGTCTCCTGCCCCTTGACCTGCTTGAGGTCTGCGGTGCGCACAGGGGCTTCGACCGCGCCGGGTTGCGGCGGCGACAGGGCCGACGTCCCCTTGAAATGGTTGAGGAGGCTCAGCAGATCGGGCGCGGCGACCACCTCCACCTGCCCCGCCCAGGCGGCTTCGGCCCCCTGCGCGACAGGGCAGACCAGCCCCATATCCTGCTCGCCCGCATGAAGTGCCGCTAGCAACACGCCCGGCGAAGGGGCTGTGCGCCCGTCCAGCCCCAATTCACCCACCACAACATAGCCAGACAGCGTCTCGGCATCGATCACCCCCATCGCGCCCAGCAGCGCTAGGGCGATCGGCAAGTCGTAATGCGACCCTTCCTTAGGCAGATCAGCAGGCGAGAGATTGACCGTGATACGCTTGGGCGGCAGCGAAAGGCCGATGGCAGCGATCGCGTTGCGCACCCGTTCACGGCTTTCGGCCACCGCTTTGTCCGGCAGGCCGACGACGATGAAATTGGGCAGGCCGGGGACCAGCTGGCACTGCACCTCGACGCCCCGCGCCTCCAGACCCAGATAAGCGACCGTCGATACCGTTGCGACCAAGTGACCCCCGCTTCTTCCCGCTACTCGTCAGCCACACGGCCTATTCGTCGATCGGCGCGCCGGTCCGGTCCCGTGCCGGCTCATCGGGTCGCCCCTTGAACCCTTGCGCGACAACATACCATTCCACGCTGCCCTTGCGGCTGGCGGGGGGTTTGGCATGTTTGATCGTCGTGAAATTCTTTTTGAGCAGCACCAGCAATTCGCCATCCGTCCCGCCCGCAAAGACCTTGGCAACGAAGGTGCCGCCCTTGCGCAGATTTTCCACCGCGAACCAGGCCGCCGCCTCAACGAGACCCATGGTGCGCAGATGGTCGGTCTGGGCGTGGCCCACCGTATTGGCCGCCATGTCGGAAATCACCAGATCCGGCGCGTCGCCAAGCGCATCGCGCAGAAGCTGCGGCGCCTTGTCGTCCATGAAGTCCATCTCGAACAAAGTGACGCCGCCGATCGGATCGACCGGCAACAGATCGATGCCCACCACCGCCGCCTTGGGTGCCAGCTTGCGCACGACCTGCGACCAGCCACCCGGCGCGACACCCAGATCGACAACCGCGCGCGACCCCTTCACGAAATGGAATTTCTCATCCAGTTCAATGAGCTTGAACGCGGCGCGGCTGCGCCAGCCCTCCGCCTTCGCCTTATGGACATAGGGGTCGTTCAGATGGCGTTCGAGCCAGCGCACCGACTGCGCCGTGCGGCCCTTCGCGCTCTTGACCCGCACCCTGCCAGCACCCGCGCCTCTCACATCATTCTCCCATCGCGGTCCATCAGACCACGCAATATGCCTTCGCGAATGCCGCGGTCGGCAACGCCCAGTCGCTCCGCAGGCCAGATGTCGAGGATCGATTCCAATATAGCGCAGCCCGCCACCACCAGATCAGCGCGCTCGGTGCCGATGCAGGGCAGCTTCTGCCGTTCGCCCAGCGCCATGGCCGACAGGCGCTCCGAAATGGACCGCATGGACGCGCAGGGTACGATCAGCCCGTCAATCGCCTGCCGATCATAGCGCGGCAGGTTGAGGTGCAGACTCGCCAGCGTAGTGACTGTACCCGACGTGCCGAGCAGTCGTATATCCTGCGCGCCCTGCGGCAGGCGGCGGGCGAGTGGCGAGAAAGCTTCGCTCACCCGCACGCGCATCCGGTCATAGGCGGCCAGTCGCGCGTCGGCATCGTCATGCTCGAACGCTTCGCTCTCGGTCAGCGACACGACACCCCAGGGCGCGCTCACCCAATCGACGATGCGCGGCGCGCCCGATGACCCCTGTGAATCAACCAGCACCAGTTCGGTCGATCCACCGCCAATGTCGAAGATCAAAGCCGGGCCGTTGCCCGGTTCCAGCAGGGCATGGCAGCCCAGCACCGCCAGCCGCGCTTCTTCCTCCGCGCTGATGATGTCCAGCGCAATCCCGGTTTCGCGATAGACGCGCTGGATGAATTCCGCGCCGTTGCTCGCGCGGCGACAGGCTTCGGTCGCGACCGACCGCGCCAGCGTGACATGGCGGCGGCGCAGCTTGTCGGCGCAAACGGAGAGAGCCGCAATCGCCCGATCGATCGCCGCGTCACTAATCCGACCAGTCGATGCCAGCCCTTCGCCCAGCCGCACGATCCGCGAAAAGGCATCGACGACGATGAACCCGTCCGCCGACGGCTTGGCGATCAGCAGGCGACAATTATTGGTGCCAAGGTCGATCGCGGCATAGGATCGCCGTTCGCGCGCGCCATAAGGCGCAAAGCCCCGCTGCGTCGACGGGGGAGGAATGGCCGCAGCCTTGCTCCCATCGCCCGGACCGGAAGGGGCGCGCTTGCCCGCATAACGGCCGGCCGGGCCGGAACTCTGCGGCGATGGGCGGCTCTGCTGCACCATGCCGTAACTCGCTTCACATATCGCCAGCCCCAAAGCGGGACCGGAACTTGGGAACCTGCTTAAGCAGATAAGCGCCAATGCGCAAGGCGCGCGCCCCGACCGGCGATCCAAATCGGGAGCCGCCCTGCGGAGCGACCTTTTTCCTGGCTCCTCCCCTTCATCTTCCCGCCCGGCTGTTCTATGGCCACAATCCTATTGCCAAGAGGAAGCCGATTTGATCCTGGACCTTGCCGCTGCCGCTTCGGGTGCGATCCGTTTTGACGATCTGGGCGTCGGCCCGGTCGCGCTGGACCTCGGCTTCTTCACGCTGAAATGGTATAGTCTCGCCTATCTGGCAGGCATATTGATCGGCTACTGGTATCTGCTCAAACTGATCGCCCAGCCCGGATCGCCGATGGGTCGCCGCCATGCCGACGACATGATATTCTATGCGACGCTGGGCATCATCATCGGCGGGCGGCTGGCCTATGTCATCTTCTACCAGCCCGACATCCTCAACAACCCGCTCGACATCTTCAAGCTTTGGAATGGCGGCATGTCCTTCCATGGCGGGGCGGCAGGCGTGTCGCTCGGTATCCTCTATATGGCGCGCAAGGAGAAGCTCAGCTGGCTGCGCATCCATGACTATGTCGCCTGCACCGTCCCCTTCGGCCTGTTCTTTGGTCGCCTCGCCAATTTCGTGAATGGCGAATTGTGGGGCAAGGAAACCGATGTGCCCTGGGGCATCATCTTCCCGACCGGCGGCCCGTTCGCGCGGCATCCGAGCCAACTCTACGAAGCCGCGCTGGAGGGGATCGTCCTGTTCGCCATCCTAGCCTTCGCCTTCTGGCGCACCCGCGCCCGCTATCAGCCGGGGATGCTCGTGGGTCTTTTCCTGCTGGGCTATGGCTGCTTCCGCTTCGGAGTCGAATATGTCCGTGAGGCCGATGCACAACTGATGGAGTTCGCCGCCCGCACCGGCCTGCATATGGGCCAGTGGCTGTGTGTGCCGATGATCCTGGGTGGCCTCTACCTGATCATCACGTCGAAGGGGCGTCGCGTGCGGGTGGAACCGATCGCCGGAAGCGCGAGTGTCGGCTGAACCTCTGAGCCTGTCCGAACGGCTCGCGCGCCAGATCGCGGCGGGCGGGCCGATCTCGGTCGCCCATTATATGGCTGAGGCGAACCAGCATTATTACGCCACGCGCGATCCGCTGGGTGCCGATGGCGACTTCACCACCGCGCCGGAAATCAGCCAGATGTTCGGCGAACTGGTGGGGCTGTGCCTGGCAGATGTGTGGATGCGGACGGGTAAGCGGTCGGGTCCGCTCTATATCGAATTGGGACCTGGACGCGGCACATTGGCGGCAGACGCCTTGCGTGCGATGGAAAGCGCCGCGCTCGCACCGCGCGTCCATTTTGTCGAAACCAGCCCGACCCTGCGCGAACGGCAACGCGCGCTGCTGCCCCATGTCACCCATCATGACAATATCGACAGCCTGCCCGATGAAGGGCCGCTGCTGGTCGTCGCCAATGAATTTTTCGACGCGCTACCGGTGCGCCAATGCATCCGCGTGGGCGAGGAATGGCGTGAGCGGGTCGTCATCCGGCGCGAACAGGAGGGGCGGTTCATGGCCGTGCCAGGCTATCGCCGGATCGAATCGGGCCTACCACCCATCGCCGCGCAGGCGCAGGACGGGGCGATCATCGAGACGCCGATCGTGGGCGCGGGCATCGCCTATGCCCTGGCGCAGCGGATCGCCAAACAGGGCGGCGCGGCGATCATCATCGACTATGGCTATGCCGGGCCGCTGCTTGGCGACACGCTGCAAGCGGTCAAGGCCCACGCTTTTGCCGACCCCTTCGCCGATCCGGGCGAGGTCGATCTGACTACCCATGTCGATTTCACCATGATCGGCAATATGGCGCGGCAGGCAGGGCTGCGTGTGTCGGGGCCGGTCGATCAGGGGGCCTATCTACGCGATCTGGGCATTGATGCCCGCGCCGACCAGCTGGCCCGCACCAGTCCGGCCCGCGCCGCCGAAGTGGAGGCCGCCCGCGCCCGGCTGACCGATGCCGACGCCATGGGCAGCCTGTTCAAGGCGATGGCCTGGGTCCATCCCGACTGGGCCGATCCGGCAGGCTTTTGAAGGCGGATCGCCCTCAATCTTCCTGGTGATAGCGGCCCAGTTTGCGGATGAAACCGATCAGGCCGGTCTGGCGGCTGCGCTTCATCCGTTCGGCGTGGAGGATGGTCTGCACCCGGCTGAAACAATCGTCGGCATCGACATTGCACAGCACATAATCATAGCCGTCCCAATGCGCGATTTCGCCGGCGGCGCGGGCCATGCGGCCGTCAATGACTTCGTCGCTGTCCGTCGCGCGGCCACGCAGGCGGCGTTCCAGTTCCTCCATCGACGGCGGCAGGATGAACACCCGCACCACATCGCCCCCGGCAATCTGATGCAATTGCTGCGCGCCCTGCCAGTCGATGTCGAACAAGACGTCCTGCCCGCTCTTGAGCATCGCTTCCACCGGCGCGCGGGGGGTGCCGTAGCGCTGGCCGAACACATGCGCCCATTCCAGAAATTCCTGGTCAGCGGTCATGCGGCGAAATTCCGGCAGGTCGACGAAATGATAATCCTTGCCGTCGACTTCGCCCGGTCGCATCGGGCGTGTGGTCGCCGACACTGACATGGACATATCCGGCTCGGCCGCGAGCAGCTTGCGCGCGATGGTGGACTTTCCTGCGCCGGACGGCGAGGAAAGAACGAAGAGGACGCCGCGCCGCTTGAAGTCGGGCGTCTCGATCGGGATAGTGTCGGCCATGGCCGCTAGTGCCGCTTGAAGCGGGCTTTTGCAAGAGGGGGAAGTAAGGGGATGCGGCACAGGCAGATGGTCCATCGCCGGGGTCTGATCGCCGCGGGCCTGATCGCGCTGGTGACCTGCATCGTCCTACTGCTGATGGACCGGCCACCGATCTGCACCTGTGGCCGGATCGAGCTGTGGCACGGGGCGCTCGACAGCGGCAATAGCCAGCATATCGCGGACTGGTATAGTCTGAGCCATATCATCCACGGGCTGCTTTTCTATCCCGCTACCCTGTGGCTGTTGCGGCGCAGGCCGATCGGGGTGCGACTGGCGCTGGCTGTGGCGGTGGAATCGGCCTGGGAGATGTTGGAGAATTCGCCGATCATCATCGACCGATACAGGACCGCGACGATCGCGTTGGGCTATAGTGGCGACTCGATCCTCAATTCGATGAGCGACATTGGCATGATGACGCTGGGCTTCCTGTTCGCGTCGCGCGCGCCGGTCTGGCTGTCGGTGACGGTCGCGGCCGGGTTTGAGTTGCTGGCGCTGGCGGTCATACGGGACAATCTGGCGTTTAACGTGCTGATGCTGACCTTTCCGGTCGACGCCATTCGCGACTGGCAGGCGGCGCTTTAGAGTTTGCGGGCCTTGCGCGCGGCGTCGATCGGGACCGGTTCCTTGCTCAGGTCCGGTAGCGCCTTGATCGCGCGCTTGCGATCGACCTCGCGCTTGGCCTCATACATTTTGCCCGCCATGTAAGCGCCGGTGACGACCAGCGCGCCGACGGGGTAGCGCATGATGATCCGCTTGGCCCCCATACCGGCGAGCAGGCCGAACACGCCCTTCTTGCCAGTATCAGCGGCGACCCGCGTTGCCACCACGGTCGCACCCACGCGGGCTACCTTGCGCAACAGACTGGCCTTTTTGGGCGCGGTGACGGTGACGAGCGGGGCTTTGGGGGCGAAGGGCTTTTTCATACTGGGTTAATGTATCGAACGGCGCGCGGTTCCGCCACAGTCCTGTCGGTCATGTCATATTTTCCGGCCGCACCAGCGCGTCGAAGGTCGCGGCATCCACCAGCCCCAATTCAAGGCCCGCAGCTTTCAGCGTCTGGCCACTCTTGTGCGCGTGCTTGGCGATGGCGGCGGCATTGTCATAGCCGATCGCAGGGGCGAGCGCGGTGACCAGCATCAGCGAACGGTCGACCAGTTCGGCGATGCGCGGCGCGTTCGCCTCCAGCCCCTCGACACAGCGTTCGGCAAAGCTGTCCATGCCGACGCTGAGCAGATGGATCGAGCGCAGCACCGCCGCGCCGATCATCGGCTTGAACACATTGAGTTCCAGATGGCCCTGCATCCCGCCCACGGTCACGGCCTGATGATTGCCGATGACCTGGGCCGCCACCATGGTCAGCATCTCGCACTGGGTCGGGTTGACTTTGCCCGGCATGATCGAGCTGCCCGGTTCGTTGGCGGGGAGGTCCAGTTCGCCCAGCCCCGAACGCGGGCCGGAACCCAGCAGGCGGATGTCATTGGCGATCTTGGTCAGCGCCACGGCCAGCGTGGCGAGGGTCGAGGAGAGGTGAACCAGCGGATCGTTCGACGCCAGCGCCTCGAACTTGTTGTCGGCGGTGCGGAATGGCAGGCCAGTGATGGCGGCGATTTCCGCGGCGATGGCGACATCGAAGCCTTCGGGGGCGTTGAGGCCGGTGCCGACCGCCGTGCCGCCCTGCGCCAGCGCCATCATGCCGTGCATCGTCGCGGGTTCGATCCGCTTGCGGCTGCGATAGACCTGATGCGCATAGCCGGAAAATTCCTGCCCCAGCGTCAGCGGCGTCGCATCCTGCAAATGGGTGCGACCGATCTTGACGATATGGTCCCACGCCTTCGCCTTGGCATCGAGCGCAGCATGGAGCCGGTCGAGCGCGGGAAACAGGGCTTTGGTGACTGCCAAAGCGGCGGCGATATGGAGCGCGGTCGGGAAGCTGTCGTTCGACGATTGGCCCAAGTTCACACCGTCATTGGGATGCACCGGATGCTTGCCACCGCGTGTGCCGGTGAGCGCTTCATTGGCGATGCCCGCGATGACTTCATTGACGTTCATATTGGTCTGGGTGCCGCTGCCCGTCTGCCAGATGACAAGGGGGAACTGGTCGTCATGATGGCCAGCCGCCACGGCGGCGGCGGCGGTTTCGATCGCGTCGGCCTGTGTGGCGTCCAGCCCGTGATGGCGATTCACCCGTGCGGCGGCCTGCTTCACGATGGCCAGCGCATGGACGATGCCGATCGGCATCCGCTCTGTCGAGTCGAAGGGAAAATTCTCGATGCTCCGCTGCGTCTGCGCACCCCAATAGGCGTCTGCTGGCACTTCTATGGCGCCGATACTGTCGGTTTCGGTGCGGGTTGCGGGCATTGGGAGACGCCTTTCAGTTAAGAACTATTCGCAAGTCTGGAGCTGATTTAGGGTGAGGAGAGGGAAATCCAAGGGGTTACAAGTAGAGCGGTGACCGGGGCGGGTTGGTTGGAGGGGATGGCGTGTGAAACTTCGCGAACTTCGCCCATATCGCATATGGAGAGTTAGCGTCGGGGGGCGATGTAGGACAGGGGGAATTGCATGATGGCGACGAGGTGTGCGCCTGTGTTACAAGGTGTACAAGTTACAAAGGACGGACCATGAGCGCCAGCACGACGATGACGATCCGGGTGACCCCCGCGCTGAAGGAAAAGCTCGGTCGACTGGCGCAGGACACGCGCCGGACGCGCTCCTATCTGGCGGCGGAAGCGGTCGAGGCCTATGTAAACCGGGAATTGCAGATCATCGAAGGCATCCAGCGCGGTCTTGCCGACATGAAAGCGGGCCGGGTCACGCCGCATGATGAAGCGATGGCGCAGATTGACGCGGCAATCGCGGCGGCCAGCCATAACGCCGCATGAAGCATGTTCTATGGTCGAACGATGCGCTGGCCGATCTTGAGCAGCAGGTCGTCCATATTGCGAGGGACAATCCCGCCGCCGCGCGCAAAGTTGCCAAGCGGATTCGAGAAGTCGGCGATGGCCTGAGCGCCTTTGCGACCGGCCATGTGGGGCGCGTTGGCGGCACTTACGAGAAATCCATCGCGCGCCTGCCCTATGTCATTGCTTATATGCTGAGCGAGGATGACGCGGTGGTAACGATTCTGCGTGTCATCCATACGTCCCGTGGCTGGCAGGACGATATTTGGCCGGGATAGTTTCTGGCTGAGTTGGGTGGTTTGCGGAATGTCGGCTTTTAGGAAGCAAATCGGCGGTAGCTGACGCACGGCGGTGAAAAATCATCCGGCAACAATCGCCCCAACTATGGTCGTTCGTCAAATGGTGCGGACACCACGCCGGGAGTAGAAGCCCTCCCAGCCAAGCCCCTCCGGGTTCTCGGTCGCATAGCGTTCTTTGGCATCGGCATGCTTCCGCCCAAACCACTGGCCGAACTCATATAAGTAGTCTTCGCCTCTGCCCATCCGCCACCCGATGGAGCCTGCGTGAATGTCGGGGTGGGCGTTCCAAGGCGGGATCATTTGAGCGAGATAGCCTGCCACACCCTATTTCCGCAATCCACCAGATTTCGTCATTCAGCCTTCTACGCGCCTCCTGAATGAATGGCCGGTTTCAAGGATCAGGATTATCTGGTGGAACGGCCGCAAATGGTCGTTTCTGGTCGGATGGCTAAATCTGCGCGAACGGTGCGTGCCTATTTTGA
>NZ_JBMDKQ010000028.1:0-43012 GCF_057809795.1 Sphingobium sp. FG125 | reverse complement strand
CCCTCCCCCGACCCCTCCCCGCCGGGGAGGGGAGATGAGTCACAATCACAGCACTGTGGTATAACCTCACTGCGTTCGGTAAGGCTGCATATCCTTCGCCCCGATTGGAGAAGGTTGTCACCCCGGATATGTAATCCCCATCACCTCATATTCCTTCTCGCCCGACGGCAGCACCACACGGCGCAGGTCGCCGACCGCTGCGCCACGCAGCGCGCGGGCAATGGGGGAGGACCAGCCGATCCGGCCTGCCTCGATATCGGTTTCATCATTGCCGACCAGCGTGACGGTGCGATGATTGTCGTCATCGTCCGCGATCGTGACGGTCGCGCCGAAATAGACGCGGGCTTTGTCCGGCTGAGCGCGTGCATCGACGACCTTGGCGTCCTTCATCTTCTTCGACAGGCGTTTCAGCTGGAAGTCGATCTCGCGCATCCGCTTGCGGCCATAAAGATAGTCGCCATTTTCCGACCGGTCGCCGTTGCCCGCCGCCCAGCTGACCACTTCGACAATCGCGGGGCGCTCGACGCCCAGCAGATGGTCATATTCGGCGCGCAGTTTGGCGAAGCCTTCGGGAGAGATATAGTTGGGATAGGGGGTGGTCATGCTATCCCCTTATCTTGTGCTTCATGGCTCAGGCAATTTTGTTCGCGCAGAGGCGCAAAGAGCGCAGAGATTATGGTCCGAAGATTTGCCGCGCAGCGGCCCTCCAAACCCTCAGCGGTCTCTGCGCCTCTGCGCGAATATCCTTCTACCCCGGCGTCTGTTTCCCCAGATAGCGGCTCAGCACCGCGCTGGTCCCCCGGAACCGCGCCCGTTCCGGGTTCATCGCTTCATAGACGACGGCATTTTCCAGCACCCGCTGCACATAGTTGCGGGTCTCGAAAATCGGGATCTGCTCGATCCAGCGGAGCATGTCCGCGCCCGGCAGGCGCGGGTCGCCATTGGCGCGCAGCCATTTGTTCACATTGCCCGGTCCGGCATTATAGGCCGCGACCGCGAGCGGATAAGCACCGCCATAATAATCGAGCATCCGCTGAAAATAGCCCGATCCCAGCATGATATTATAGCTGGGATCGTTGAGCGAGGCGGGGTTGTAGCCAAGGCCCAGCTTGCCCGCCTGCTCGCGTGCCGTGCCGGGCATCAGCTGCATCAGGCCGCGCGCGCCTGCATGGCTGACGATCTGCTTGTCGAACTGGCTTTCCTGCCGGGCGATGGCGTGCACCATGGTCCAGTTATATTGCGCGCTGGGCGGCACGGGAACGCGCGGGAAAGCGCTGGTGCCATAGCCGGTCAGGCCGCTGGATACGGCGCGACGGCCGACCATGACGCTCATGTCGGTGCGGCCGATCCGTTCGGCCAGTTCTGCGGCCAGGAAATGGTCGGTGTCGCTGTCGGCATTGTTGGCGATGGCGCGGGCGAATTTGCCCTGATCCTCCCAATAGCCCATCTGCCCAAGCGCCTTGACCGCGCGCACAACCGAGCGCTGGTCAAAAGCGGCGCGCTCGGCGGCGGAAATCGGCACCGGGCGCTCGACCGTGGCGGGCGGGGGGATCGGGCGACCCAGCCGTTCCAGCGACAACTGGCCGTAAAATTGGTCAGGATAGACGCCGGCCTGCGCGAAATAGCTGTTGGCGGTGGCGGCATCACCCGACTGGAGCGCCGCGCGCCCGGCCCAATAATAGCCTTTCGACTTGGTCTGGGGCGATTTGGCGGCTTCGGCGTAGCGGCGGAACATCGTCATCGCGTCGGTCGGGCGATTGAGATTGTAGAAGGCGGTGGTCCCGGCCAGCCAGGCGAGGCTGGTATAATCGTCGCGCACGCCGATCGGCTGATCGGACAGGTCGATGCCGGGCGGCACCGCGTCGTCAATCTTGCTGGCGATGCCCCAGGCAAAGCTCCACTGGCTGTCATTGGCGGCGGCGCGCGCCTGCCCCAACAATATTTCGTAGAATTTTTCGGCGTTGGCCGGGCGGTAGGTCAGCGCGCTGCGGTTGGCCAGATATTGGCGCGCCGCGACCCAGTTGCCGGTATCGCGCAGCCACAAAGCCTTGTCGGCGACAAAGCCCGCGTCGGTCGCGCCCACCGCTTCGGCGGCCTGCATCAGCATCGCCGCGTCGGGTGCCTTGCGGCGGAAAGCGATGCGCGCCTGATAGACGGCGCGGCGACCCGGCGAGACATAGGCCAGCATCCGCGCCGCGCCTGCCGTGTCATTGCCCCACAGCAGCATATCGGCGCGCTGGTCATGGTCGGCGGGCGTCAGGCCGGACCCGAACAGGGACAGCAGCCGCGCTTCATCCGCGACGCTGAGCGATCCGCCGATCCAGGCGTTGCGCGCAGCGACCCGCGCCTCGTCCATCCGGCCCATCTGCGCCAGCGCGGTGGCGTTGCGGGCATGGCCGGTCGCGGTGCGCGGCGGGAAGCGGGCGAAGAAGGCGCTGACCTGGCGCGGATCATAGCTGTCGGGGTTGATCCCGGTCTCGGCCAGCCGCCGCATCCGGTCTTCGCCCGGCCAGCCGGGATTGGCGGTGATGAAATTGGCATAGGTGGAAAAGCCCAGCCCATCGCTCTGCTGGAGCGCACGCCACTGGCTGATCGTCGCGCCGATCGACGAGTCGCTGGCCATGCCGACGCGGCTGGCGACCTGATTCCACTGGCCCGACGACGCGCCTTGCCCCGGCAACGGCTGGACTACAGCGCCGGGGGGATCAGCGGGCGCGGGACTTTCAGTCTGGGCGCTGGCGCCAGCGGTAAACAGCAACAGGGCAATAAGGGGCATACGGATAATGTAACTTTCAATCATTCGGGGCGTCGCCATGCTGGACATTATCGCAAATGCATCCTTATCAGCGCCTGAATGACGCGCTATAGCGCGCCGCTTGACCGATCATGCCCCGGCCGGCCGGAGAATTGAAGGAGTTTAATCATGTTTTCCGGCTCGATTCCGGCTCTGGTGACCCCGTTTCGCGACGGATCGGTGGATGAGGCGGCATTTCGCGCTCTGGTCGACTGGCAGATCGCGCAAGGATCGAGCGCGCTCGTCCCCTGCGGCACCACCGGCGAAAGCGCGACCATGACGGTCGAGGAGCATAATCGCGTCATCGCCATCTGCGTCGATCAGGCCGCCGGGCGCGTGCCGGTGATCGCTGGTTGCGGCTCCAACGACACGCGAATCGCGCTGGAACATATGTATGCCGCGCAAGGGGCGGGGGCGGACGCCGCTTTGGTGGTCGCGCCTTATTATAACAAGCCCAATCAGGACGGCGTCTATCAGCATTTCGCTTACCTTGCCGAACGCTGTTCCCTGCCGATCGTTCTATATAATGTTCCCAGCCGCACCATCACCGATATTGGTGTGCCGGTGATCCATCGCCTGTCGGAGGAATTTCAGACGATCGTGGGGATCAAGGACGCCACCGGGAATCTGGGGCGGGTCAGCGCACAGCGTCTCGCCTGCCGCCCGGATTTCTGCCAGCTGTCGGGTAATGACGAAACCGCGCTGGGATTCAACGCCATGGGCGGCAAGGGGTGCATATCCGTCACCGCCAATGTCGCGCCGCGTCTGGTCGCCGATTTCCAGGCGGCCTGCGCTGCCCACGATTGGGATGGTGCCTTGGCGTTGCAGGATCGTCTCTATCCCTTGCATGATGCCCTGTTCAGCGATTCTTCACCCGGCCCGGTTAAATATGCGCTCACGCGCGTTAGGCCCGACATGCCCGGCGACGTCCGCCTGCCGATCACCTGGCCGTCGGAATCCAGCCGGGCGGCGGTCGATCGGGCATTGGAGATTGCCGGACTGGTTTAAAGCTGTCGACGTCTTACATCATCCGTTCGCCCTGAGCTTGTCGAAGGGCACGGCTGAGCGTAGCGAAGCCACTTCGCTCCGCTCAGTAGAAGGCTTCGACTTCGCGCTCCTAGGCTTGTCAAAGGGCCGAACGGTTGTTGAGATTTTAGGTATAGATTGACCCCATGGCCCGCCCTCGTCCCGTTACCTTCGACAAGAAAAAGATCGTCGCCGAGAACCGGCGCGCGCGCTTTGACTATTTTATCGAAGATGTGTTCGAGGCAGGCATTGCCCTGCAGGGGACAGAGGTGAAGGCGCTGCGCGGCGGCGAAGGCTCCATCGCGGAAAGCTATGCCGAGGTGAAGGGCAATCAGGTGTTTCTGGTGAACAGCAACATCCCCGAATATAGCCACGGCAACCGCGAAAATCACGAACCCAAACGCCCCCGCAAGCTGTTGCTGCATGAGCGGGAGATCCACAAGATGCACAGCGCCGTGTCGCGGCAGGGCATGACTTTGGTGCCGCTGATGGTCTATTTCAACAGCCAGGGCCGCGCCAAGATCGAGCTGGCGCTGGCCAAGGGCAAGCAGAATCACGACAAGCGCGAGACGATCAAGGACCGCGACTGGAAGCGCGACCAGCAGCGCATCATGCGGGACAAGGGCTGATGGACAACCGCCTCAGCCGCTGGTGGCACGCCAATGCGCCGACGCGCGAAAGCCTGGAGCATAACCGCTTCCTCGCCCCCGTCGCGCATCGCGTGCTGGAGCCGTCGCTGTGGCGTTTCACCCGTCGCTCCGTGCCGCGCGGCGTGGCGCTGGGGCTGCTGGTCGGCATCTTCCTGCTGATCCCCGGCATCCAGATTGCAGGCGCGGCGCTGCTGGCGCTGCCGTTCCGCGCCAATATCCCGGTCGCGGCTGCCATGACCTTCCTGTCCAACCCGGCCACCACGCCGCTCATCCTGTGGCTCTCTGTCTATATCGGCAACTGGATGCTGGGGCGCAGCGCCGACGCATCGGGCTTCATGACGCTGGTGGATCATCACGCCACGATCGGCCAATGGACCGCCTGGCTGGTGTCCGAAGCCGCGCCCGCCATGCTGCTGGGCCTCTCGATCATCTCGGTCGGGGCGGCGATCATCGGCTATGTCATCGCCGACTGGTTCTGGCGTCACCGCATGGGCCGCAAATGGCAGGCGCGCAAATTGAGGATTGGCAAGGTCCATGAAAGCAGCGCATTGGAGAAAGCCGCTTCTGTCCTTTAAGGCAGAGGGCTATTCAGTGTCGATGCAGGGGGAAGGCCGTCCATGGCCGCGCGGGTAAACAGCAATGGGGATGCGTGGCTGACCCAGTCGCGATCGGGGCTGGTCCTGCCGCTCCTGCTGCTGGCGGCGGCTCTGTCGGCCGGGCTGGTTTTCTATGCGATTGGCAACTGGTTGTTCGCTGGCGGATTTGCCGCGACCATATTGACCATCGCGGCGCTCATGGCCTGGTATCGCCGCCTCTATCCGCCGCAACTCTCTGACAAGGAGGCGATTCCCGATTGGACTGTAGCCCGCGCTGCCGCTGACGCCTCCAGCATGGCGATTGCGGTTACCGATCGCGCCGGGCGACTGGTCTGCGCCAGCGACCTGTTTGGTGAATGGTTCCCAGGCTATCCCACACCCCCCGGCATCACTGGCGACGCGGCGCTGACCGAAAGCCTGTCCGTCGCCGCCCGTGCCGCCTGGCGCGATGGGGAAGCGAAGGTCGGCGGGATCGTGCAGGGCGCGCTGCGGCTGGACGTGGAAGTGGTGCGTACCGGCCGGGCGGAGGATTATCTGCTCTGGCGCTTCACCCCGGTGCGCCAGCCCAGCGCACTGGATGACGTCAACCGCTTCCTGACCGGCGAAGCGGGGCGCCAGATGGGCGAGGCGGGCGTCATGGCGGTGATGATCGGTGGCGAAGGCCGCATCCGCGCGGCCAATGGCGCCTTCCTGCTGCGCGCGGCGGGGCGGATCGACGCCAATATCACCGGCCGCGATTTCGCCAGCCATATGCGGGTGGATGACAAGGGACGGCTGTTCCTGGCGCGTGAGGAGCAGGGCGGCCTGCCGCTACGCCTGTTGCAGGTGCCGCTGAAGCGCGCCAGCCAGGGCAATGGCGTGTCCGCGCAGGCCAGTGCGCAGGACGGCCCGATGCTGCTGCTGCTGATCGACGAGCCGGCGGGCGGGGGCGGCACATCGGCGCTCTCCTATATCGAAACCCTGCTGTCGCTGCTGCCCTTTGGCCTCGCCATGGCCGACCGTGACGGGCGGGTGCTGTTCGTCAACAATGCCTTTGCGCGGGTGGCGGGCTTGAAACCGGGCGATAAGCCCAGCTATCCCGGCGATCTGGTGGTGCGGGAGGATCAGGCGGCGGTCGCCGACGCGGTGCGGCGCTTTGCCGTCGGCCCGCAAATGTCGGGCGACATTGCGGTGCGGATGCGCGACCAGCCCGACGAGCCGATCGCATTGAGCCTGGCGGGCGTGCGCGGCCTTGGCGAGGCGGCGGTGCTGCTCAGCCTCAAGGATAATAGCGAGGAATCCAAGCTCAAGCGGCAGGTCGCGCAGGCGACCAAGATGCAGGCGATCGGCCAGCTGGCGGGCGGCGTCGCGCATGATTTCAACAATATCCTGACCGCGATCATCGGCCATTGCGACCTGATGCTGATGCGCCATACGCCCGGCGACAGCGATTATGACGACATCCAGCAGATCAAGTCGAACAGCAACCGCGCCGCGGGGCTGACCCGGCAATTGCTCGCTTTCTCGCGCCAGCAGACGTTGCGGCCGCAGATATTGCAACTGCCGGACATCGTCGCGGACGTCTCCAATCTCCTGAAGCGCCTGCTGGGCGAAAATGTGAAGCTGGACGTCAGCCATGGCCGCAATCTGGGCGCGGTGCGTGCGGACCCTGGCCAGCTGGAGCAGGTGATCGTCAATCTGGCGGTCAATGCCCGCGACGCCATGCCCGAAGGCGGCACGCTCAATATCCAGACCTATGGCGTCCCCGCGATCAAGGTGCGGGAGATGCGCCAGCAGATATTGCCAGTTGGCGACTATACCGCACTGCGCGTGTCAGACACCGGGCTTGGCATCCCGCCCGACATATTGGCCAAGATTTTCGAGCCTTTCTTTACCACCAAGGAACTGGGCAAGGGGACGGGCCTTGGCCTTTCCACCGTCTATGGCATCGTCAAGCAATCGGGCGGCTATATCTTTGCCGAATCCGAAACGGGACGCGGCGCAAGCTTCGTCATCTACCTGCCGGTCTATGCCGGGTCCGATGCGAAGGATGTCGCCCCGGTCAAGCCGTCGGTCAAGCGCAGCGAGACATGGGGGACCGGCACCGTATTGCTGGTGGAGGATGAGGATATGGTCCGCGCCGTCGCCGAACGGGCGCTGGTGCGGCAGGGCTATACCGTGCTGACCGCCAGCGACGGCGAACAGGGGCTGGAGGTGCTGGCCGGGAATGTGACCATCGACCTGCTGATCTCCGACGTGGTGATGCCCAATATGGACGGTCCCGCCATGGTGGCGCAGGCGCGTCGCGCTTTCCCCGATCTGCCGGTCCTGTTCATGTCCGGCTATGCCGAGGAGCAATTGCGCAAGTCGATCGACATCGCCAACGTCGCCTTCCTGCCCAAGCCCTTCTCGGTCAACCAGTTGGCCGAAGCGGCGCGCGACGCGCTGGCGATGCGGCCGGTGGCGGAATGACCCCTCAATAACTTGCGCTCGATCAAGGTGATTATCCTGTCTATTCCCGTAACGATGGGTTAGCGCAAAGGCGTATCAACAGGGGATTGCGAAGGCATGTCGGCGGCTAAGAGCATTTTGATCGTCGAGGATGAAGCGATGATCGGCATGATGCTGGAGGATTATCTCGACGCGCTGGGTTACCGCTTGCACGCGGTCGCCGCGTCGGTCGACGAAGCTTGCGCCCATGCGCGGGACGGCGGCTTTGACGCGGCCCTGCTCGACTGCAATTTGCAGGGGGAGAAAAGCTGGCCCGTCGCTGACATATTGGTCCAGAAGGGCGTGCCTTTCGTCTTTGCGACCGGCGGTATGGCCGACGATCTGCCGTCCCATCATGCCGATCGGCCGACGCTCGCCAAGCCCTTCACCATCGGCGCGGTCGAGCGGGCCTTGGGAAAAATATTGGGCGAATAGGAAATTCCCGTTCCCCCCTTGTTCTAGTGGAACAAACAGGATACATCATCGCCAGGCGCCGAGAGAATCGGCGCAGTCCGCTTGACAGGGAATAGGCCGATGTCCGCTATGCTCACACTCATCGATTCCAAGAAGAACGGGACTATGGACAGACAAAAAGCATTGGACGCCGCGCTCGCCCAGATCGACCGGGCATTTGGCAAAGGCTCCGCGATGAAGCTGGGCAGCCGGGAGAAGCTGGAGATTGAAGCCATCTCCAGCGGATCCCTCGGCCTCGACATTGCGCTCGGCATTGGCGGCCTGCCCAAGGGGCGGATCATCGAGATTTACGGCCCGGAAAGCTCCGGCAAGACGACGCTGGCGCTCCATGTCATCGCCGAAGCGCAGAAGGGCGGCGGCACCGCGGCCTTCGTGGACGCTGAACATGCGCTCGATCCGGGCTATGCCAAGAAATTGGGCGTCGATATTGACGAACTGATCGTGTCGCAGCCCGACACGGGCGAACAGGCGCTCGAAATCGTCGATACGCTGGTGCGCTCCAACGCCATCGACGTGCTGGTGATCGACTCGGTCGCCGCGCTGGTGCCGCGCGCGGAAATCGAGGGTGAGATGGGCGACAGCCATGTCGGCCTTCAGGCGCGCCTCATGAGCCAGGCGCTGCGCAAGCTGACCGGCTCGATCTCGCGCTCTAAATGTATGGTGATCTTCATCAACCAGGTGCGCATGAAGATCGGCGTGATGTACGGCAACCCGGAAACCACGACCGGCGGCAACGCGCTCAAATTCTACGCCTCGGTCCGCCTCGACATTCGCCGCACCGGCCAGATCAAGGATCGCGAGGATATTGTCGGCAACGCGACCCGCGTGAAGGTGGTCAAGAACAAGGTCGCCCCGCCGTTCAAGCAGGTCGAATTCGACATCATGTATGGCGAGGGTATTTCCAAGATTGGCGAGATTCTCGATCTGGGCGTCAAGGCCGGGATCGTCGAGAAATCGGGCGCCTGGTTCTCCTACGATTCAGTCCGCATCGGCCAGGGTCGCGAAAACGCCAAGACATTTTTGAAAACGCATCCTGACATGGCGGACCGTCTGGAAAAGGCGATCCGGGGCAAGACCGATGTGGTCGCCGAAGCGTTGATGGCCGGACCCGAAGCGGAGGATGATGACGAATAAGCGCAGATGCCTGTCCGGCCGGATCAGCCGGAACAGCCTCTGACGCGGCTCGTCCGCCTCTCGCTTCACGCACTGAAAAGGCCCGCTGCTTCACCCTTGCGCAGCGGGCCTTTTACCGTCCAGATCCTGCGCGTCGGACTTTCCGATAGGATCAGGCTAGCGCAAGATTATGTCCGATTTACCGGGAAATGTGCGAAGTTAAGCGTGATTATGTCAGCCTGATCCGTTCGTTTCGAGCGCAGTCGAGAAACGTGCCGCACTGGTTTCTCGACTGCGCTCGAAACGAACGGAGGGCGGGTTGCCATCTCAAAATCGTGACGCTCTGCGTGGCTGAACCTATTGGCGGCTTGCGCTCTGCCTGCGGCATCGCAATGCTCTGCACCCTAATCCCCTTTCGCGCGTTACCGCGTCTCCTTCCCCAAACCTGAAAGGCTCCCCTGATGCGCGTCGCGATCGAGGCGATACTGGATTATGACTTCGCCGAACCGACCGATGTGCTGCTGGCGGTGGAGGCTGCCGCGCTGCCCGACCAGCATATCGTCAGCCAGTCCCATATCATCAACAATGCAGGGCCATTGACCAACAAGGTCGGCGGCAGCGGCGTCGGGCGGCGCACCTGGACCCGCACCGGCACTGGCCGGATGCTCAGCACCTACCGCGCCACGGTGGATGTCGAACGGCCTGCGGTCGATCTCGCCAGCCTCAACAAAAGCCCGCTGCCCAGCCTGCCGGAAGAGGTGCTGCCCTTCATCTGGCCCAGCCGCTATTGCGAGGCCGATCGCTTCGTCAGCTTCGTCTGCGGTCATTTCCCCGATCTGGAGGGCGGCGCACTGGTCGCGGCACTGCGCGACTGGGTGCACGACAACCTCATCTATGTGCCGGGCAGTTCCGATGGCGCGACCACCGCCGCCGACACCTTCGTCGCGCAGCAGGGCGTCTGCCGCGACTATGCCCATCTGACCGCCGCACTGATCCGTTCGCGCGACATCCCCGCCCGTCTGGTGTCGGTCTATGCCCTCGGCCTCGATCCGCCAGACTTTCACGCTGTCGTCGAAGTCTGGCTCGACGGGGCATGGCATATCGTCGATTCGACCGGCCTCGCCCCGGTCGAAACCATGGTCCGCATCGCCGTCGGCCGCGACGCCACCGACATCGCCTTCATGACCGCCTTCGGCAACGCCATGATGAACGCCCAATCCATCCTCGTCTCGCGGGTGGACGAATAATATAGGGGCAGGCACCCCACCTCCGTTCGCCCTGAGCCTGTCGAAGGGCAGTTCTTCTTGAAGGGAAGGACGAGGCTTCGACAGGCTCAGCCCGAACGGGTGATGTAACGAACCGGCTGCCCGCCCCCCTCAATAATCCTTGGAATAGCGCAGGTTCGCCGACGACCCGGCATTGGTGCCGGTTTTGGACAACAGGCTCAGCGTCTTGGACAAAGCGATCTCCAGCTGGGTGGCGGTAAAGCCTTTCGAATCCGTGATCACCTCGACATAGACATTGTTCGAGATATGCTGCCCGACCGCGAGGGACGTTCCGCGTCCGGTCGCCTCGTCGCCGCCGACGATGCCGATGCGGTCGACGCCCGATGCGCCCTGCAACTTGCCCATCGGGTTCAGCCCGCCGCTGCCGCCGCGCAGGCCGTTGAGCGCGGCGGCCAGTTGCACCGCCTGCATCGCCGACAGGTTGGCGACATTATCCCCGAACAATATGCGCGAGAGGATTTCATCCTGCGGCAAAGTGGGGGTGGAGATGAAGGCGATGTCGGGCTGCTGCGCCGATCCGGTCACCTGTATGCCCGCGGTCACCGTGTCGATCCGGGTCTGCGCCTTGATCGCCAGCACCGGGTTCAGCATCGGGCCGTTGAACGTGATGACCCCCTGCTCCAGATCGAACTGCTTGCCCGAAAAACTGTAACGCCCGCGCAGCACTTCCAGCCGGCCGACCACGCGCGGATTGGCGGTGGTGCCGGTCACCCGCATGGCGGTTTTCCATTCCGAATCCAGCCCCATGCCAGTGACGTAGATTTCATTGTCGGCCCGCAGCCTTATATCGAGTTTCCAGTCCGCCGGTTTTGCCGCTGCCTGCCGCGCAGCCATACGCTGGTCCAGAATGTCCGTGCCTTCCCCCTTGCGCCGCACGCCCTGCAACTGGCGAATGTCGGTGCCACCCTGCCAGGCGACCTTGTAGCGAGTTTCGGGCAGGGTCAGGTCGCCCTTGATCAGGCCGCCATTAGCCGGGCTGTTGGTGATGGCCATCGTCCCGCTGACCACGCTGGTGATCGCTTCGCTGCGGGCCAGCCGCGCCCGGTCCAGCGCGATCGCGATGTTCATCGGGAAACCGCTGTCGGCGGCTAGCCCGACCGTGCCCAACGCCTTGACCGTGCCGTCGCCCGCCCGCCCGGAAAAATCGCGCAGCTCCAGCCGGTCGTTGGTGAAGCGGCCATCGAGTTTCATGCTCGTCACGCGGGTGCCAAACGTCTCATTCTCATAAGTGAGCGCATTGGCGCGGACGATGCCATTGACGCGCGGGTCGGTCAGCCGCCCGCTGAAATCGGCGGCGACCGCCAGCCCGCCGGTCAATTGCTGGTCAGCCAGTCCCGCGAAGGAGAAAAGCACATCGGCAGGCCCGGCATAGCGGATGCCACCGCCCAAGGGTGCCGCCTGCAATTGTTCGCTCCAGCTGGCCCCCGGTCCCGGCGGGGCAAGGGTGGCGACGAACCGCCCCAGCGTGGACGTCCCGCGCCGGATCAGCCCGCGCAAATCGCCGCCCGCGCCCGACAGTTTGCCCTCCATGCGCATCGACACAGGATCGGACACGGCGGTCAGGCTGGATCGGCGGAAATCGGCGATGGCAAGGCGGGTTGTCGCGGTTGGGAAAGCGTTGCCGGTCTGGGTAAAGTCCAGCGTCCCGGTCGCCTTGCCGCCAATGCCCAGGCCAGGCGCGGCGATGTTGATGATCGCCAGATCAAAATCCTTGAACCGCGCCTGCATTGCCGTGCTGTCACCAAAGCGGCCTGCCAGATCGACCTTGCCCTGCGGCAGCACCAAAGTCGCTGGTTCCAGCCGATAGCCCGCCGGCTCGGTGCGGATGATCGCGGGATTGGCGAGACGGAAGGGGATATTGCCCGCCTTGCCCTGCAACGCCACGGCATAGAGATGGGGGCGCAACGCCGCATTGGCCGCGATCGAGAAGGGGACGCCGCTGGAACCGTCCGCCACCAGCTGCGCCTTGCCGCGCCCGCCCTGATAGTCGATCTTGGCGCGCCCGGTACGCACGACATAATCGCCATAGGCGGCGTTGGCGATCTGCACATCGGCGACGATGCGCGGCTGATCGGTCAGCACCATGGAGGCTTTCACGATGGCGCGGCCAATAATGACCTCTGCATCGCCCGGCAATTTCGCATTGCTGGCGGTGGCGTTGACGTCCACCCCCTGCGCCTTGCCGACCGCAGCCAGCCGCACCGCGCCGGTGATGCCCGACCCGTTCATGCTGAGTTGCCCGGTGAAGGGACCAGCGGCGCTTTGCTGCACCGTGCCCGCCATATCCACCCCGGCAAAGCGCGCCTTGGCAATGTCGATCGTCAACGGCCCGCTGGCGGTGCGAATGAGGGCGTTGGCGAAGAAGGGACCATAAGGCGATCCACCGGTCGCTTCGAGCCTATAGCCCGCTGCCTCACCGTTCAGCTTCGCCACCACGTCGGACAGTTGTACGCCCACATTGGGCCGCGCCGCACGCAGCACCGCCTGCGGTCGCTCCATCGTCCCGCGCACGGTCAAGGCCAGCGGCCCATACTGGCGGGACGAAGCGGTGGCGTCGAACGCGATCCGTCCGTCCGTGTCGTAACTGCCCGATCCCGACTGGATGGTGAAATTGGGCGCCGCACCTTTCAGCCCCGCCAGTATGAACTTGCCCTCCGGCGTCATGCCGATCCGCCCGGTGGCGACCGCATTGCCGCCCAGAAAATCGCGCACGGACGCATTGTCCCAGCGCGCCGTCCGCACACCAAAGCGCCCCGACAGGCCAAAGCCGCCTCTGGGTCCGGGGACCAGCTCGACATCGGTGTTCAGGTTGACGATGCCGACCCCGTCGATGCGGTAGTCGTTGACCCGCCCTTTGAGCGCCCCGCGATAGAGGGCGTTATCGAGGTCCGCCAATATGATGGCGGTGGCGTCGATCCGGTCGCTGTCGATCTTCAGATTGTCGCTGATCAGCTTGCCGCCCGCATAGGCGAAATCGCCCTTCACCCGCAAATTGTTCATCAGCCCGCCCGCTGCGGCGTTCAGGCCGGTCACCCGGCTTACGGTCGCGTTGACGGGAATGCGGATACGGTCGGCGTCGATCACCGCGCGCCCGCTGGCTTTCAGATTCTCGATACCGGTGGCGTCGAACGCCAGATATTTCGCGGTAATGTCATAGTCGATAAACGGCGTCGCCATCGGCCCGTCGAGGATGATCGCGGCGCGCACGTCGCGCCCCTTCACCTTCGCCATGATCGCGCCGGGGGTCAGCAGCGCCGCGTTGATCCTGAGCGCGCTGAACCGGCTGGTGCCTAGGTCGATGATCCCCTGCGCATCGGCGGACAGGGCTGGCGATCGCACTGTGCCTTTCAGATTCACCCGCCGCTCGTTAAGTCCGGCAAACAGATCTACGTCCAGCTGCGGGCCGGTCAGGCGATCGACCGTACCTGCCATGGCCAGGCCGGGGCGGACCGGCCCCTTGGCGGTGAACGCACCGTCACGCGCGGCGATGGCGATATTGGCCAGTTGCCCGTTGGGACTGGTCGCGACGATGCGCCCGTCCCACGCCTGCCACGTCCCCTTGCCATCCAGAGTCGCGGTCATCCCGTCGGTCAGGCCGGACATGGCGGCGATCACCCCTCCCTTGGGCGCGGTCAGCGTGCCGCTCATGGCCAGGCGATTTTGCGCCGGCACTGCATCGAGCTTGGCCTGCAACCGGTCGCCGCTGTCGACGATGGCGTCTGCGGACAGGATCGCGCGGCCATCGGCGATATGGGTGACGCCGTCGATCGCGATTTCGCGCTTCTGGCCGATCACGGGCTTGGCGAGGATGAACTTGCCAATCTTCATCCGGTCAACGTCAATGTCCAGGTCCGGCAGGATCGGCGCATTGGGATCGGTCGGGGTCGCATTGAACTGCGGACTGCGCGCCAGCACGACCAGCGGGGTTTCCAGCAGGCTGACCGAGATATGATTGTTCACATAGCGAAACGGCTTCCACACCACATGGACGCGGGGTGACACCGCGAACACGCCCTTGGGATCGCGCAGAATAAGATCGTGGATCACCATGTCGCTGTAGATAGAGCCGTCGATCCGCCCGACCTCGATTCCCATGCCCGATTCGAGCTTCAGCGCGGCGATCTGCTGGATCAGGAATTTCTTGCCCGGCTGGGTATTGAGACCCAGCAGCAACCCCGCCGCCAGCACGACCAGCGCGACGAGCAGGCCGACGACCCCGATCGCGATCTTCTGCCAAAGCGGGCGACCCTCGCGGATCACTACGGTCTGGGCGGGGACAGTCTCGGTGGGGGTGTCGTCCTGCGTCATTTAGAAAGCCTGCCCGATGCCGATATAGAGGGCGAATTTGGATTCGCCCGGCTGCCGGTTGATCGGCATCGCAATGTCGGCGCGGAACGGACCGAAATTGGTGTAGAAGCGCCCGCCTATGCCCACGCCATAGCGCATGTCGGAAAATTTCGGGATGGCGCTGTCATAGACCTGGCCTGCATCGACAAAGGCGACCGCGCCATAATTGCCGAAGCGATAGCGGCCCTCGACCGCAAATTCATTGACCGACCGGCCACCAACGGGATCGTTGTTCGCGTCCTTTGGTCCCAGTTCCTGATAGCCATAGCCGCGCACCGATCCGCCCCCGCCCGCATAGATGCGCCGCGACGGCGCGACATCGTCACGCGCCACGCCGCTGATCGTGCCGAGCCGGGTTCGTGCGGCGATGACCAGTGCATCGGACACGGGATAATAGCCGGTCAGGTCGAACGTGCCGCGCACATAGGGGGAGACATCGCCCTGTAACGAGGCTTCGGGCGACACGCGCACGCTGGCGCGGAAGCCTTTGGTGGGGTTGAGCAAATCGTTGGACCGATCATAACCGACCTGCACCGGCAGCGCGCCGATAAAATAGGTCAGCCGCTTGTTCTGGCCGGTCGCCGGGTCGATCGTCGTCTGTTCATTCGACAGCAGGATTTCCGCGCCATAGCTGTAGGTCCAGCGCTTCTGGAAGATCGGCGTGGATTGCCGCGCCCAGCTGATGTTCAGCCCCGCCGTGAAGGCTTCATAGGCGTCATATTTCTGATGGTTGATCAGCGCCCCGGCCTGAAACGTCCTGTCGCGCTTGCCGGCATTGGACCGGCGGAACGTGCCCGACACGCCCTGTTCCTGCGTGCCTGCGACCACCCCTGCGATCAGTGCGCCTTCGGGTGGGAAGAGGTTGCGGTGGGTCCATGTCCCCTCCGCGCGGAAACCCTGGCCGGTGCCATAGCCCAGCTCGCCCGCCAGCGTGCGTGGCGGTCCGGCATCCTGTTCGACATGCAGATCGACATATTCGGTGCCGTCCGGCCCGGCTTCGTTGGTCCGCACCGGTTCCACCGCGACGCTGGAGAATAGCCCGGTCGCGACCAGCGCCTTGCGCAAATCGTCCACCTTGCGGCTGTCGTAAATCTCGCCCGGCTTGTAGCGGCGGATCACCTCCATATGATCGGCACCAAAGGCCTGTTTCGCGCCGCTGGTCGTGACCTTGCGGAACGTGCCGCGCGGGCCGGTATCGACCGGCAGCCTATAGTCGCCGGTCACAGTTGCCGGATCGAGCAATATGTCGCGATCGCCCACCCTGGCAAAGGCATAGCCCTGTTCGGGCAGTTTCAGCGCGACATTGGCTTCCGCCCCCTCAACCGTCGCGGCGACGATATAGTCCCCGGTCTTGAGCGGCAGGCTGTCACGCGCCAGCCCCGGCGGTACTGTTGGCCTGGCGGCCACGACGATATCGCCTAGCTTGTAGCGTTTGCCCGGCGTCACCGAAACCACGGCAGTCAGCGTGCCATCGCCGGTCTGGTCGAGGCTGGCGAGCGCGGTCGCGTCATAATAGCCTTCGGAATAGAAGAGCCGCACCGCCAGCTTCTCATCCTCCTGCGCCCGCGCCTGCACCATCGCGGCGGTCTCCGCCTTGCCATCGCCGTCGATCAGCGCGGATGCCTCGCGAAATTCGTCTTCAAGGCCCGTCTTGCCGAACCCCTCGATCCGGGTGGCGTAGCGGATATCGGGTGTCTGTGTGTTCGGGTCAGTGTCGGCCGCGACATTGGCAGGCACCGTCACGCTGCCAAGCGCGGGCAAAGGTTGCGCCAGTTCTGGCTCCTGCACCGGCTCCGTCGCGGGGGGCAGTTCCGCCATCGCGCTGGTCTGCGGCATCTGCTGCTCGATCCAGCTGTCGATCGAGGGCAGGCGCGCGTCAAACTGGTCATCCGGCAGGATCGGTTCTTCCGCGGCAGGCGGCGTAGCTGTCTGTGCCATCAACGGCAGGGGGGATGCGGTTGCGATAAGGAGGCCCAACATGTGCCGGACATGATGCGCCTGTCGTCTTATCATATGTCAGCAATGCCCCTTTGCCGTCCGCGATACAGATAGCGGACGAACCTGCAATACGCCCAAAGGGTTGCGCGGGTTCCGCCCAGGGTAAAATTCGCCGCGATGGCCCGCGCTTCCCTCCATGCTTCCCAGAGTCTAGAGCGGCGGCATGACATTTGCGCTCAACATTGCCCGCTCGATCACTGGCCAGCCCTGGAAATGGCGCGGGGAGGGGGCGGATGCGCGCGAGCCGGGCTATCTGCCCGATGATCTGGTGACCCAATTGCTGCTGGCGCGCGGCTGTCCGAGGGACGCGCTGGAGGCCCATCGCAACCCCACCATCCGCGCCTTCATGCCCGACCCCAGCCTGTTCCGCGACATGGACGCCGCCGCCGAACGGCTGGCCGACGCGGTGCAGCGGGGCGAGGATGTGCGCATCTTCGGCGATTATGACGTCGATGGCGCGACCAGCGCCGCGCTGCTCATCCGCCTGCTGCGCGATTTGGGGCTGGCGGCGCGGCCCTATATCCCCGACCGGCTGATGGAGGGCTATGGCCCGTCGGGCGAGGCGCTGGTGCGGCTGGCGGGCGAGGGCGCAACCCTGATCGTCACCGTCGATTGCGGGGCGCAGGCGTTCGAAGCGCTCGCCATGGCACGCGAAGCCGGGGTCGATGTCGTCGTGGTCGACCATCATAAATGCAGCGCCGCGCTGCCCCTGGCGCTGGCGCTGGTCAATCCCAACCGGCTGGACGAGGGGGATGAGGCGGCGACCCATGGCCATCTCGCTGCGGTCGGTGTCGCCTTCCTGCTGGGCGCGGCGCTGGTGCGGGTGCTGCGGGCGCGCGGCTGGTTCGCGACGCGCAGCGAACCCGCGCTGATGGAATTGCTCGATATCGTCGCGTTGGGCACCGTGGCCGACGTCGCGCAACTGAAAGGACTGAACCGCGCCTTCGTGGCGCAGGGGCTTAAAGTCATGGCCAGGCGCCGCAACATCGGTCTCGCCGCGCTGATCGACGCCAGCCGCCTGACCCGCGCGCCGCTCTGCCATGATCTGGGCTTTGCGCTGGGACCGCGCATCAATGCGGGCGGGCGCGTGGGGCAGGCTGATCTGGGCGTGCGTCTGCTGACGACGGAGGACCCCGCCGAGGCCGCGCGGATCGCCGAGCAACTCAATCAGTATAATGAAGAACGGCGCGCGATCGAATCGACCGTGCAGGAACAGGCCGAAGCGCTGCTGGCCGTCCAGGGCAATCGCGCCGTCGCAGTGATCGCCGGGCAGGGCTGGCACCCCGGCGTCATCGGCATCGTCGCGGGCCGTATCAAGGAAAAGGCCGGGCGACCCGCCATCGTCATCGCGCTGGATGAGGATGGCGTCGGCAAGGGATCGGGCCGCTCGATCAGCGGGGTCGATCTGGGCGCGGCGGTGATGGCGGCCAAGGATAGCGGCCTGCTGGTCGCGGGCGGTGGTCATGCCATGGCGGCGGGGCTGACCGTGGCGGCGGACCGGGTCGATGCGCTGGCCGATTTCCTCGACGATCGCCTGTCTGCTGCTGTGGCGCGGGCGCGTGACGATCGGGCGCTGCTGATCGACGCGGTGCTGGCGCCCGCTGGCGTCAATCCCGACTTCATCGCCGCGATCGAGGCAGGCGGTCCCTATGGCGCTGGCTGGCCAGCCCCCCGCATCGCCGCCGGGCCGATGCGCGTGATCAAGGCCGACATCGTGGGCAATGGCCATTTGCGTGCGATCATGGGCGGGGAGGATGGCCGGTCGTTCAAGACCATCGCTTTCCGGCAGGCCGAAACCGATCTGGGCCAGGCGATATTGGGCGCGCCGCGCGACCGGCGGCTATGGGTCGCGGGCCGCGCCAAGATTGACGATTGGGGCAGTCGCCCGGCCGCCGAACTCCATCTGGAGGACGCCGCCTGGGCCGATTGAGGGCGAAGCCTCCCGCGACACGCAAAAGGGGGTTGACCCCTGCGCCGTCTCCTCCTAATGCCCGCCTCGCTTCGCAGCGCCATCCGGTGGCGCTGCCAACGGCCCCTTCGTCTAGCGGTTAGGACGCGGCCCTTTCACGGCTGAAACACGGGTTCGATTCCCGTAGGGGTCACCAAAATACTCTCCCAGAGAGTATCAGAATGTGCCGGAAACGGCGGAATTCTGCGGTTTTTCATGGTATAGGTATCCCACACGGAGCGGTCTCGGACCACCGGATACCAGCAACTTGATGGTATATCTGATGGTAGCGCGGCCCTCCTCGAAAAGGAGATACCATCATGGCGCTCACCGCCGCTGCGATCAAAAATGCCAAGGGCAAAGCCAAGCCCTATAAACTCACCGATAGCGATGGCCTTTTCCTCTATGTCGCACCCAATGGTCGGCGCTACTGGCGGATGAACTATCGCCACCTTGGCAAACAAAAGACGTTGGCCTTTGGAATTTATCCTGACATCGGCCTTGCCGACGCCCGCGAGCAGCGCGACGACGCCCGCGAGCAGCGCGACGCCGCCCGCAAGGTGCTGGCAAAGGGGAATGATCCCGCCGAAAAGATCAAGCTGGATCGGATTGCCGCGACCGTGGCCGCGTCCAACAGCTTCAAGGCAGTTGCCGACGAATGGCTCGTGAAAGTCGAGCGTGAAGGCCGCTCCTCTGTCACGATGAAAAAGCTGCGTTGGCTGCTGGCCTTTATCAATGCGTCGCTGGGCAAGCGCCCTGTCACCGCCATCACCGCGCAGGAGGTCTTGGCCATGCTGCGCAAAATGGAGGGCAAGGGCCGCTACGAGACGGCCAAGCGCCTGCGCAGCACATGCAGCCAGATACTCCGCTACGCCATCGCCACGGCGCGCGCGGAGCGTGACGTGGCGGCTGACCTGCGCGGAGCGCTGATCGCGCCCAAACCCGTCCACCGCGCCGCGATCACCAGCGCGGATGATGCGGGCGGACTGTTGCGCGCCATTGAGGCGTTCGAGGGCTTTGCAAACACCAAAGCAGCGCTGCAACTGCTCCCGCACGTGTTCGTGCGCCCAGGCGAACTACGCCATGCCGAATGGGCCGACTTCGATTTCGACAAGGCGCTGTGGACCATCCCGGCGCACAAGACGAAGATGCGCCGTGCCCATACTATCCCCCTCTCGCGGCAGGCATTGGCGATCCTTGGCACCATCGAACATGATGCCGACTATAACGGCTACCTTTTCCCGTCGCTCCGCTCGGTGGACCGGCCCATGTCGGAGAACACCATCAACGCCGCGTTGCGGCGCATGGGCTTCGCACAGGATGAAATGACCGGCCACGGCTTCCGGGCGATGGCGGCGACCCTGCTCAACGAAATGGGACTATGGCATCCCGACGCGATCGAGCGACAGCTTGCCCATTGCGACAACAACGCCGTGCGTCGCGCATACACGCGAGGCGAATATTGGCACGAGCGGGTCCGCATGATGCAGCACTGGTCCGACCATCTCGACTTCCTGCACGACGGGCATAGGGTCGTAACCGGCAAGTTTGGTAAGGCGAAGAGCCAAGCCGCCTGATCGCAAGCCGTCAATGTTGCCGTGCCCATGCCTCCAACAGGTGGGGCACGGCAACAAGATCAAACGCCCAACTCCTCCCTGTAGCTTACCGGATCGGCAATCCAGCGGTTGATGGCGGACTCGCGCCAGCCAGCGCCGTGGACGCTGATCTTCACTTGGCGCGGGAAAGTGCCTTCGCCCATCTTGCGATAAAGCGTCGTGCGGGAAAGCCCTGTGCGGGCGAGGACGGTTTTCAGGCGAATGATACGATCACTGTTGGTCATGGGGCAGTCTCTTCAAATCAGGATGTTGTACGCGCCCCCGGCCACGAGCATTGGATGCCTTGCCGTCCCGGACAAGAGTGTTCCAGGCGTGCTGGCAGCTACGCTTTCATGGATCGGTGAACGCTGGCGGCAATTGGCGGTCGGCGGCGGAAGACGGCGGAATTTGGCGTAGGCTTCTCACTGATGACAATCAGCGAAGATTTTTTCCCAGCCTGTACCAAAGTTTCATGCCAAGCCTTCGCACCCGCCCCCGTTTCAGGGGACAGCCAGCAGGCGTTAGGTCGAGTCGTTCATCGGAGGCTCCTTTGAAAGGACCACCTTCTCAGCGTCATGAAGCAAACTCATGCTCACCCGCAGTCTATGCGCTGTCAAGAAGGCCGATACCGTGTCGTTCCTTCCCATCAAGGTTGAAATATAACGCTCAGTGTTATATGAAGTCACAGAAGCAGGAGCACCGCCATCGCGCGCATCTTCAAAAATGGTTGGTTCGAGCGCTTCGCGCGAAAAGAGCGGATAGCCGATGCCTCGCTTCGTGAAGCCGTGCAGCGCGCAGAAAGCGGCTTGGTGGATGCCGATCTTGGCGGCGGCGTCATCAAGCAACGGGTCGCGCGCGCCGGACACGGCAAGTCGGGCGGCTACCGGACGCTGATCCTGTTCCGGCAGGGTGACAAGGCGATATTCGCTTTCGGGTTCGCCAAGAGTGCGCAGGCGAACATATCAAAGGCGGACCTGGCCTTGCTCCGCGACGCGGCGAGCGAGGCACTGGAATGGAGCGCTGGGGAACTGGACCGTTTGGTAGCGTTGGGAACGCTGGTGGAGATAGACGATGGGGACCGTGATGAAGAATAAAGGTTATCGCAGCGAGATTGCGGGCGCGATCCATGAAATGATGAGCGACGCTCACGACGCGGGCGTGGTGTCGCGCGCGACGTTGCGTACATTCGATGAAGCGTGCCTCGCCCCCGCCCCCACGCTGGCAGGCGATGAAATTCGGGCGATCCGCGAGCGTGAGCATGTCTCGCAGCCGGTGTTCGCCGCCTATCTCAACGTCTCGCGCAATCTCGTGTCGGATTGGGAACGCGGTGTGAAGCGGCCCGGCGGCCCTGCCCTGCGCCTTCTGTCGATCATCCAACGCAAGGGATTACAGGCGGTCGCATAGCCTTCCCGTACCCTTCGTCTGTTCGTCGTGAAAACTTGGCCGATGGCGGACAGGCGGGCTTCAAGGGGCGGCGCTTGGATAGCTGCCGGGCGCCGAAGGCTTAGGTCGCAAGACCCCGTACTTTGCGACTAGTCAGGCAAGTCCAGCACAGTCTGGACTAGAGCAAAAATCTGCTCAAAAGCCGCAAAGTCTTCTGCGGGAAGGGTAGGTACGACCTTCTCTGCAAACCACTTTTTCCCGTCGTCGACGGTCAACTGCCACAATTCCGTACCCTCTTTCCGCTCAATCACGGTTGGCCCACATTTTGTCTCGATCGGCAACCCTTTAAGAACTAGACCTCGCCCTTCGAACTTTTTTTTCAACGCTTCGATTGGGAACATGAACTCAACGCAATGATGATTACTCTTTTCGAGTTCCGGTAAATTTGTCGGTATTGGAAGGAGGATTCCAGACGCCCGTTTATTCTTGGCTAATTTTATGTCATCGAACGATGCCAGCTTTTGGAAATTGGCGTCGAGCTGCCATCCCTTCTTACCATCAATGTCGCGATCGAACAGGCCGATAACTTTGTGGTGATGATCGGCCATAATCGACCGCAGGCACATACTCAGCTGAGCAGCCCCAGCAGCATCTGTTTTCTCGTCTTCACCAAGAACATTGCAGGATTTTATCGCAAATGGAGGGGAGCCGCCTCGCAGAATCTCCCAAGCCTTGCTGATAATAATAACATCAGTTTTACCCTCAGTCAGAAGAACAGGTCTATTAATTTCCTGGACCTCTTTGAGCGCAGCCACGAGATTTTCTTGTGCATTTTTGGCTGCGCTAAGTTGGGCTTCGAGCTTTTCATGCAGCTCATTCATCAGCCGGATGTGGCCCAGCTCGCCTGCGATTAGCATTACGGGATCAGATCCCTCGACCTTTTTAACCCGCGCGCTATTCAGATGCGAAAATATTGTATCTGATTTATCGCGGCTCGCCATATAGATTGACTGCCCGGAACGACTTAAGTCAATAAAAGCTGGCGAATGCGTGGTAAGAAATATCTGAGCATTGTGGCAGTACGTTTCTGCCATTGTGCTCGCGAGTTCGAAAGCTCTGCTGTACTCCATCGAATTTTCTGGTTCTTCTATACCCCACACGTGAAGCTTCGATGACCGTTCGGCGATGTAATTGAGGATCGCAGGCAAAAACCTGACTCGCACACCATCGCCCCGGTTATCTAGCGAGACGGCATCGCCGAAAGCACCCGATGTTTGGATATTGAAGGCTCGAAAGAGGTCTGCGTAGGTCGAAGGCAGCGATATTCGCGCGTCGACCTGTGTGATTTCCAAGAAGGCATTCCGCAATTCTTGGGCCTGGCCTTCTAGCTCTCCGCTAAATCGCTCCAAATCCGCGCTGAAACCGCCACTGGCACTCTCGAACAACAGAGTCTGCAATTCCGCCAGAATTGTCCGAAAAATGGTGCGATCTTTAATGGCGGGAATATACGTAAAAACTACAGAATTGAGAAATCTCTGGAGGCTTCCCTCCGCCTTATTTAACGTGGTATCCAGCTTTCCTGCGGCGATATACCTGTCGAGATCATGCGATATTTTTGGCGTTTTGCTGTCTCGAAACCATGTTTTTCGAACTTTGAAGCGGGGCGGTAAAGTTTTCTTGAACGACTCCTGACAGTTAAATTCGATTTCTATCTGAATAAATTGCCGCCCTTTAACCGACTCTCGGCGGACCACATCGAGACGGGAATGTGAGAATTCTTCTTGAAAGACAATTGGCTTTCCGTCTTCAGACGTTTCATTAAAAAATAGATTGAGTGCCCGAAGCAGGTTTGATTTTCCAACATCATTCCCACCCGTTATTATATTAACCGGGGCACAATCTTTTATTTTCTGTGAGTGGATTGAGCGGTAATATTTAACCTCGACGCTGCTTATGAGGTTAGGATTTTTTCGCATGCAACTTCCCCGAAGCACTCGGCCATTCATCGCGCATAGCTGCCGCGTTAGGCGGGGACAAGAAGCCGGTCGAGGTTTTAGCTGTTGGCGGGAAGGGTGGCCTCTGGATTTCGGTAGTTTGAGAACCAAACGAATAAAGCAAAGTGAAAGACTGCTTTCAGGATGAAGCGAGGCACGCTTCAATCACCGGAGTTGGCGCATAGCCGCCTGACAGAAGGTTCGGTCATAAGCCTCGCACGTTCGCGGTGGTCCAATAAATCTTTGTGGCGGCACCTCGCCATCGCTGAGTGTCCGACAAGGGCCGCTTCGAATTTTGGTCAGAGATTAAAGGCCTAGTCAGCCAGCCTTACCTTGCTCGTTTTCGCGCCGTTCGACTTCTCGCTCCAGCACTTCCCGAATGAAGGCCGCGCGACGCTGCCGCCCCACCAACTTGTCAATCCGCTCACCGAGACCCTCGGGCAATCGGATGTTCGTCGATTTCACGTTGAGCGGTGGCCTTCCCATACTCGTGTCGTAACCGCGTGTGACACCCGTTCAATCAGAACCAGAATAACCGGCACCGGTTATTGAACATTGCCTTCCTTTTATGTTATAAGCGGTGCCGCTTAGCGCTGCGAACGCATCCTGATGCGGCCGTGACAGTGAACTGAGGAAGGCAGGCCCATGACTTTATCCGATTCTCTCTCGGGTGATTCGAAGATCGCCACGTCGCGCCGCGCCCTGCTGCGCGCACTGACCATCGCGCCGGTCGCCGCGTCGGCGATTGGCTCGCCCTGGGGTAGCGCACTGGCGGCGCTTCACAAACAATACGAAGACGAACCCGCGACACTTGTGCGGACGAAAGAGGGGCGAAGCATAAGCCGCTTCCGCTATCACAATGCCGAACGCTGGATGACCACGCTGGAAGCGGATTTCCTCATCGAGCCGCGACATGCAAAGGAAGCGCTGCATCAGGCCGGTTTCGTCACCCAGCAGGCCCTGTGCGCCTATCTACTGGACATGGGCTTTGCCGATGCGTGGAACGCCAGCCACATCAAGCAGGACATCGCCAAAGCGCTTTCCTACGCCAATGCCTGCGGCTTCGGTCATGACTGCCCCGACATGGCGCGGCTGGCGACAGTTCTCTCGCCCTATTGGAAATGGGGCTATCATTATCATGAGTGGGAGGAAGACCGGCCCCGCACGGGCGGCTTCATTCCCGCCACGATCACGCCCCTTGTGCGCGCCTTGGTGGATCGCGTGCATGACGTGACCGGCCACCCGCGCCCGAAAGGTTGTCAGCGCCGCGCACAGGAGGTGCGGTCATGATGCTGCGCACCGATGCCGAGCATCTGCCCGCACCGATCCGGGAGGAACTTCTCCACGTCACCAAGATCCTGTTCGAAGCGTTCGAGGAAACAACCAAGGGCCGATGCTCAGAACATTTCCGGGCGGGCCGCATTCTTACCCTGATCCTGCACGGCCCCCATGCCGAAAAGGATTGGGAAGAGGTCGCGCCGGGGGAAGCGTTCCGCCTGCTGGCGATCGTCAACTATTCCCGCCTTGCCCGCAGCGAACGCGACTGGCGGCTGGTGCGTGACCGGCTACGTCGCGCATGGGAGCATGGCGAAATTGCCCGCCCGGTGCGGCTGGCGGTGGAAGGCCTTGAGCGGGTCAATAGCGCTCTTGTCGAGGGCGTCCCGCATTTCGTCACGATCGCCGAGCAGGGCATCGCGCTCTACCAGATGGAGGGGTTGCGGCTGAAAGAGCCGCGCCGCCTTCCACTGCGGGAACGGGCAATCCGGGGTGTGGCTGAGTTTATCCGGTGGCATGAGCGCGGCACCGGATTTCTAGCAGGTGCGGCTTTCTATCGGGACCGGGGCAATGCGCCGATGGCGGCGCTGATGTTGCATCAGGCGTGCGAGCATTTCTATCTTTGCGTCTTGTGGTCGATCAGCCTGCACGCGCCGCGCACCCATGCGCTGGATGAACTGCGCGAGGCGGCGGAAGCGCTGGACCCGCGCCTGTGTTCTGCATGGCCGCGCGACAGCCGGTTCGAGCGGCGCGCGTTCGGCTGCATTCGCCGCGCCTATGTCGAAGCGCGCTACGGGCGATCCTACCGTATTTCGGGTGAGGAACTGTCATGGGCGTTTGCGCGGGTGGAAATACTGGCGGAACGTGCGGCGTGCGCGGTCGCGGATCATCAGGCTTCGCTCGCCGAAAGCCTGCCTACGCCCCTGCTTCCGCCGCCCTCAGGACCGACAACGGCGGTGGCGCTTTCCCCGCCTGCTGGTCGCGCAAACATGCTGCAAAGGACATGGCGGATCGTGCGACGTGTCGCACCGCTACAAGGCCGATGGAATTGGCTCGTTTCCGTTCGCCGGTTCTGGTGCTCCCACAGGTGCAGGGACTGGGTTGACCATCTGCCCTTGGCGATTGTCTGCCTGTGCTTCTTCATGGCGGGTGCCGAGGCAACGCTATGGCGGGTGAAGTCTGCGCAGGCCGTCCGTTCCGAACCGGCAGACCTGTCGGCCGTGCTGGACTTCGACGTGCGCGCGGACACTGTGCTTGGCGCGGTCATGGACGTTGCGCAAAGGGCGGGATACCGGGTCAAGGCCAACGAGGACATTTGGACGGTGCGGTGGACCGGAGCCTATCGTGCAAAGGCGACGACCTTCGACGCGCTGGCGGACATTCTCTACGGCTCTGGCCTGTGTCCTGCGATCCGGGAGAGCGTCATCACTTTGCGCTATTGCGACAAGAGCAGCCCGTCCATGGCAGCGATGGTCGAGTATGATGCACAACCGGATAGCAATGTGCGCTTGTCGGTTTCGCGCTAACCGCCGTCCTGTTCCGCCTCGAAGGCCCGCTTGCCCTTGCGCTTCCAAAGGGTAAGCGCGTTGGCCCGTTCCTCGCTGCGCAGTCGGTCGGCAACGGAGAGGAATGCGCCGTAAAGCGTAGCGCGGTCATCGTCGGTCAGATCGACCAGCCCCGCCTTCACGACAAGCCCGCCCAGTTCGATCAGCTGGCGCGTTCTCGCCCGTCGCTTCACTTGCCATTCGCGCATGTCGGTTCGCGCCCTTCGTGCTTCAAGCCGATGCCGCGCCGCTATCGAGCGGGAGAGTGCCGCTTTGCTGGCCAGAAGGTCCGCCCGCAGGCTTGCCGCCTTTGCCAAGAAAGAAGGCCGCGCCCGCCTTGCGCCAGCCCTCCTTTATCGCGGCATCTTTCACCGTGACGGCATGGAGCAGCGCCCCGGCCAGTATATCGGCGTCGAGCGCATCGGCCCCGGTCGCGGTCACCAGTTCGCCACGCTGTCGCACGCGCCGCTCCTTGAGCGCCTTGGCCTTGTCGGCCAGGGCTTTGAGTTCCGAATCAAAATCGCGGGGCTTGCGCATCGCAAAGTCTCCATTGAGTGACGATGGCGCTATGATAAGATGATCGCTCCGCAAGCGCAGTAGAGTCGCCGGGACAGCCTGACACCGCCTAGTCCCGTCCGAGAAATTTTCGAGAAGGGCGCGCTTATACGTCGTTCCGACGTGCGCTTGAGCGTAGTAGATGGACGATCGTCATGGCGATCTTCCACTTCTCCGTTCAGGTCATCAGTCGCGCGGCGGGCCGTTCCGCCGTCTCCGCTGCCGCCTATCGTGCGGGCGAGCGCATGCACGACGAGCGCCTTGATCGCGACCATGATTTCCGTGCCCGCTCTGGCGTCGAGCATAGCGAAATACTGTTGCCGGAGGGCGCGCCTGAACAATGGCAAGACCGCGAACGCCTCTGGAACGATGTCGAGGCATTCGAGAAGCGCAAGGACGCCCAGCTTGCCCGCGAGGTGGAGTTCGCCATTCCCCGCGAAATGACCAAGGCGCAGGGCATCGAACTGGCCCGCGATTTCGTGTCCGCCGAGTTCGTGGATCGCGGCATGATCGCCGATCTCAATGTGCATTGGGACAGAGGCGCGGATGGCCAGCCCAAGCCACACGCCCATGTCATGCTCACCATGCGGGACGTTGTGCAGCGCGAGGACGGCACCGCTGGCTTCGGGGCGAAGGTGCGCGAATGGAACGATCATGCGAATGTCGAATGCTGGCGCGAACGCTGGGAGACCCACGTCAACACGCGCCTGGCCGAACTCGACATTGACGCGCGCATCGATCACCGCAGCCTTGCCGATCAGGGCATCGACCTTGAGCCGCAAAGCAAGATCGGTGGCCCCGCGCACCGGATGGACGCCCAGGGGCTGGAAGCCGACCGCGCGGAAATGCACCGCGAGATCGCGCGGGCGAATGGCGAACGCATTATCGCCGATCCCGGCATCGCGCTTAACGCCATCACCCACCAGCAGGCGACATTCACCAATCGCGACATGGCAATGTTCATCCACCGGCATAGCGACGGGCAGGAGCAGTTCAACGCGGCTATGCGCGCGGTGCGTAATTCGCCTGACCTGATCGCCCTGGGCAAGGACGGGCGCGGCGACGATCGGTTCACCTCGCGCGAGATGATCGAGACCGAGCAGCGGATGAGCCTTGCGGCGGACAGGCTTGCGATGGAGCGGAGCGATGGTCTCTCGGCGGCGGCGACCTACGCCATTCGCGCCGCCGAGAGTGCAGGCCTTACCCTGGGGGCAGAGCAGGAATCCGCGTTGCGTCATATAACGGACAGGCGCGGATTGTCACTGGTGCTGGGCTATGCCGGGACCGGCAAAAGCGCCATGCTGGGCGTAGCGCGCGACGTATGGGAAAGTGCGGGCCTCAACGTGCGCGGCGCTGCGCTCGCGGGCATCGCCGCCGAGGGACTGGAGAACGGCTCCGGTATTGCATCCCGCACCATCGCCAGCATGGAGCATAGCTGGGCGCAGGGCCGCGATTTGCTCAGTGCCCGTGATGTGCTGGTGATTGACGAGGCGGGCATGGTCGGCACGCGCCAGATGGAGCGCGTGCTGTCCCATGCCGCCGATTTTGGCGCGAGGGTCGTGCTGGTCGGCGATCCGCAGCAATTGCAGTCGATCGAGGCGGGCGCGGCGTTCCGCGCGATCCATGAACGCCATGGTGGCGTGGAGATTACCCAGGTTCGCCGCCAGCATGAAGGATGGCAGCGGGATGCTACCCGGCATCTGGCGACCGGCAGAACCGGCGAGGCCATTGCCGCCTATGCCGACAAGAACATGGTGCATCAGGCCGAGACGCGCGACGATGCGCGGCGCGATCTTGTCGAGCGTTGGGATCGCGAACGGCAGGCCGATCCGCACGCCAGCCGCATCATCCTGACCCACACCAATGCAGAGGTGCGCGACCTCAACGAGGCCGCGCGCGCGGCAATGCGCAACGCGGGCGAATTGGGCGAAGAGCGCCAGGTGAAGACCGAGCGCGGCGACCGCCTATTTGCATCGGGTGACCGCATCATGTTCCTGCGCAACGAGCGCAGCCTTGAGGTGAAGAACGGAACGCTGGGCACGATCGAGAAGGTGGACGAAGGCCATATGTCCGTCCGCACCGATGATGGGCGTTCCGTGTCGTTCGACACGAAGGACTATCGCGACCTCGACCATGGCTATGCCGCCACTATCCACAAGGCGCAGGGCATGACCGTGGACAGGACGCATGTGCTGGCGACGCCCGGCATGGATCGCCACGGGGCCTATGTCGCCATGTCCCGCCATCGTGACGGTATGGTGCTTCATTATGGCCGCGACGATTTTCGCGATCAATCGCGGCTTGTCCGCACGCTTTCGCGCGAGCGCGCCAAGGATATGGCGACAGATTACAAACAAGCCGACCCGGCAAGGGAATATGCCGAGCGGCGCGGCATTAACTTTGGCGAGCGGGTCGCGGAAATCGTCAGGCCTATTGTCCAGAAGGCGCGGGGGATGTTCGACAGCTTCCGGCCCAATATCCCGCCGCAGCAGGAACGCGACATATTTGCGGGCTTCCAGCCGAAGGCCGAGCCGCCCGCGCAGGAGCGGGCCGTTCAGCGCCAGCCCGAACATGACACGCAGCCGATGCGCGCAGGCGGCGTGCGCGGTGCGGTTGAGCGCTATGCCAAGGCGCTGGACGCGATCCAGCAGACTCGCACGCAAGGTGTGGAGGCCATGCCGCACCAGCGCGAGGAGTTCGACAGGGCGCGCGATGCTCTGGACGCGATCCGGCCCGAAGGTTCGTCCGACTTGAACAGCGCTTTCCGCAGCAGCCCGGAGCTTGTCCGCGAGGCCGCCGAGGGGCGCGGCCAGGCCGCCGTGCGCGCGATGCAATTGGAGACCGAGATCCGAATGGACCCATTCCAGCGGGCTGACCGGTTTGTGGAAGGCTGGCAGCAGTTGCAGCGCCATCATGCAGAGCTTGTGCGCGACGGCAATTTCCGGGGCGCGAAAAGCGCCGCGCAGCAGATGGCGGGCATGGCGAAAAGCCTCGAACGCGACGCCCAGCTTGAATCCGTGCTGGGCCTGCGCAGCCGCGAGCTTGGGCTTGAGATCGGCCAACAGATGGGCCGCAGCCTCTCCCACGACCTCGCATCCTCCATCCCCTTCGATCACGGACGCGACATCGGTCGCGGCTTGAGCCGCTAACCCCAAGGAGACCATGATATGGATGACGAACAGAGCCTATTGAACGAACCGGAGCCGGAACCCCGGCCCAATGCCGCCGCCGAGGCGTTCGCGCACCTCTCAGAGCGCGTGGCCGCTATGGAGGAACGGTTGGACGGGCGCATGGCGGTGATGGCCCGCGCGCTTGAGCATATCGCCATAGAGAAGCAGAGCCTCGAATTTCCTGACTACGGGCCGACGCTTGCCAAGATGAACGGCTATCTCGCGACGTTGGCGGGGCAGACCAAGAAGATCATGGATGCGCCCGCCATGCAATTGACGCCGGAGAGCATGGCGGAGCGGATCGACGTAGCGGCGGATGCCGCACGAGCGACGGATAAGGCGACCATCAAGAAGTCGCTGGATTTGCATCATCAGGCCCATGCGGATCAGATGCGCGCGATTGGAACCGTTCGGACCAAGCAGGAACAGCGCTGGCAGATGTTCTGTTGCGGCGGCGGCGTGGCTCTGGCCATATCGCTTCTGTGGCTGATCTATCCCGGCTGGGCGGCCAGCATCGGCCCGCAAAGCTGGCTCTGGCCGGAGAGGGTTGCCCGTCGCACGCTGGGCGAGCCGTCACTATGGGATGCCGGTATCCGACTTATGCGCGCCGGGAACCCGGACGGCTGGCAGGCGATTGTGGACGCCGCCGACTTTGCGCGGGAGAACCGCGCCAGCATTTCCGGATGTCAGAGGGCAGCAGCTAAGGCCAAGGAGCCTGTGCGATGCACCGTCAGCATTCGCAAATAGCCTTCCATCCATAATGGACTGTTTTTATAAGTAAAAATTCTGTTAATTATATGAACTCTCTTGCTGTCATGAGGAGGCCATGGAACACAAGGTAATTGATGCAGGGGTGCATCAGTGAGACCTAGGGGGACATGTGGACGATAACGCAGCCAGTTTTGACAGCGGCGTGCGTGCGCTTGCCACGTTATTAGCGATACACAAAATTGCCGTTGACCCACAGCAGTTGCGGCATGAGTTGGGGCATCACGATCGTGTCTCGGCAGAAGATATTCAGCGTCTCGCCAAACGTCAGGACGGGGTAAGAACCCGCCTTCTTCAAGTGAATTTCGATAGGCTGGGGCGTCAAACCCTGCCTGCATTAGCGAACGGAGCGGAAGGCTGGTTTCTCATCGGTCGTGCGAGCGATATTGACGCACTGGTGCAGCGGCCTGGGCATAATGTCGAGAAAATGCCTCGGGATGAGCTTGAGCGGATATGGTCGGGCGAATTGATCCTGCTGACGACGCGAGAGAGCGTCGCCGGGGCTGCGGGGCGGTTCGATATCCGATGGTTTATTCCTCAAATCGTGCGTTACCGCAAACTGATCGGCGAGGTGCTGCTGATCACATTGGCGCTCAACCTTTTGGGATTGGCAGCGCCGCTATTCTTCCAGAACGTCATCGATAAAGTCCTGGTCCACAATACGCTTGCTACCCTTCAGGTTCTATCGGTGGGCTTCGTCGCGGTCTCATTGTGGGAGGTTACTTTCGGTTGGCTGCGTACACGCCTTTATTCCGAAACCAGCCAGAAGCTTGATGTGGAACTCGGTTCCAAACTTTTCCGGCATATGCTGGGCCTCCCCCTTTCTTATTTCGAGGGGCGGCGTGTCGGGGACACCGTTACGCGCGTCCGCCAGTTGGAATCCATCCGAGAATTTCTGACCAATGCCTCGTTGTCGGTCCTTGTCGATCCGTTTTTCACGATCGTGTTCCTGATCGCGATGTGGATTTATTCGCCGACGCTATTCTGGGTCGTGGCGGCCACAATCCCTGCTTATGTCGTCATTTCATTGCTCGTGACGGGACCGTTGCGCCATCGCCTCGACGAAAAATTCGAGCGCGGTTCCGCCAATAATGCTCTGCTTGTCGAGAGTGTATCGGGTATGCAGACGATCAAGGCGGCGGCTGTGGAGCCGCAATGGCAGGAGAGGTGGGAGCGCCAGTTAGCGGGATATAGCGCGGCCAACCAACGGGTCATCAATCTTGGTAATAGCGGCAGTCAGGCTGTCCAGTTAATCTCAAAGCTCAGCCTTGCAGCTATTCTTTTCTTCGGAGCCCGCGAAGTGATTGCCGGGGCCATGACGGTAGGCGCGCTCGTCGCCTTCAACATGTTTGCCCAGCGAGTCTCCGGACCGGTCATCCGCATGGCTCAGCTCTGGCAGGACTTCCAGCAGGTCAGGCTCTCGATCGATCGGCTAGGGGATGTCCTCAACCAGCCGGTCGAGCCGGGCGCTGGCTCCCGCGTCGCCCTGCCTGAGATCAAGGGCACTATTCGCTTCGAAGGCGTCAAATTCCGCTATGGTCTCGAAGGGTCATGGACGCTGGAGGATATCAATTTTCACCTGCCTGCAGGCGGAACACTGGGCATCGCCGGGTCTTCCGGCTCAGGCAAATCCACGCTGACGAAGCTTCTGCAGCGGCTCTACACACCTGCAGCGGGCAGGATATTGATCGACGGGGTGGA
This sequence comes from Sphingobium sp. FG125, assembly GCF_057809795.1. Lineage (NCBI taxonomy): Bacteria > Pseudomonadati > Pseudomonadota > Alphaproteobacteria > Sphingomonadales > Sphingobiaceae > Sphingobium > Sphingobium sp. FG125. The sequence continues at coordinate 10,326 of NZ_JBMDKQ010000028.1, read as the reverse complement.
TATCGCGCAGATCGATCCGGCATGGCTGCGTCGGCAGATCGGCGTGGTTCTTCAGGAAAACCTACTGTTCAACCGGTCGATCCGCGAGAATATTGCCCTCGCCCACCCTGCGATGCCGCTCGAACAAGTTATGGCCGCCGCCCAACTTGCAGGCGCGCATGAGTTTGTTGTGGGCCTGCCACAGGGCTATGACACCATCATCGAAGAGCGCGGCGTCAATCTCTCTGGTGGCCAGCGTCAGCGCCTTGCCATTGCCCGCGCGCTTGTCACGCAGCCGCGCATCCTCATCCTCGACGAAGCTACTTCGGCACTTGACGCTGAAAGTGAAGAGATCATCCAGCGCAACCTCCGCGCCATGGCGCGCGGACGCACCGTGCTGATCATCGCGCACAGGCTTTCGGCTATCCGGCAATGCGACCGCATCATGACCCTAGAGAAGGGTCAGGTTGTTGAGGTTGGCACGCATGATGAGTTGCTCCGCCAGGGCGGTCGCTATGCCAGCCTGCACCGGCGGCAAATGGGCATGGGGGATGGGGCGGCATGAACGCCATCTCGGAGCATTGGGATATCGTGCGCGCAGCGCTTGCCGAGGAGAAACAGCGGGCAAAGTCGCTTACCCGTGTCGACGAAATCAGTTTTCTGCCCGCAGCACTGGAGATCATCGAACGCCCGGTATCGCCCACCGCACGGGCAACGACATGGGTCTTGCTCATCGGATTGGTTCTCACACTGCTTTGGCTTACGTTCGGGAAGCTGGATGTGGTCGCATCGGCCTCTGGCCGCTTGATACCGGCTGACAACGTCAAGCTGGTCCAACCCGTCGAGGCCGGAATCGTTCGATCCATTTTGGTCCAAAATGGCCAGGCAGTCCGCAAGGGCGAGGTACTCGTTGAACTGGACCCTACCGTCTCTGCGGCAGAAGCGGTTCAGGCAGAGTCTGCATTGCAAACAGCACTGTTCGATATCGCGCGCGCCAATGCAGTCTTGTCCGCACTGGACGGACACGGCCTTAAGTTCGTTCCCCCTACGGGTACGGCACCACAATTGGCAGTGACGCAGCGTGCGCTCGCCGCCGCCGATCTTGCGGGAATTGAGGCGTCCATATCTGGTCGTTCTGCCGACATACAAGCGGCTCGCGCCGCTCGTTCCGAAGCTTTGGTGCAGGCGGCAAAACTGACGGAGACTATCCCGCTCATCGATGAACAGCTTCAGGCCTACGAAGGTCTACTGGCGAAAGGATATGCGGCCAAGCTCAAGGTCATCGAGATGCGGCGGCAACGCTTCGCAACGATCCGCGATCGGGAAGCGGCGCTTGAAACGGCAAAGAAGGCGGAAGCACAATCGTCAGGCGCTTCCAGTATCATGGCACAGAGCAAGGCAGAAGCGCGCACGAGGATATTGACTGATCTCGCGAAGGCAGAAGCCGATGCACGATTGCGTCGGGAGGAATTGGTCAAAAGCCGCCAGCGTAGCAGTTTGCAACGCTTGCTTGCCCCCGTCGACGGTACCGTCTCTCAATTGTCAATTCACACGATCGGCGGCGTCGTGGAACCCACCAAGCCTATCATGGTGATCGTGCCAAGGGGCGGTTCTCTGGTTGCCGAGGTCAAGATCCTCAACAAGGACGTTGGCTTCGTCAAGGAAGGTCAACCCGTTGCCGTAAAACTGGAGGCCTTCCCGTTCACACGCTATGGGACTGTGCCCGGCACTTTGGAAAGTATCGGATCAGATGCAATAGAAGACGAAAAATTGGGGCTCGTCTATCCTGCCCGCATAAGGCTCACGCGTGCAACAATCGATCGCAACGGCATTGCCACTGCTCTGACCGTTGGTCTTGCTGCCACGGCTGATATTCGCACCGGCCGACGCTCCGTTCTAAGCTATCTTGTTAGTCCCATCAATGAGGCGACGCAGGACGCGGGGAGGGAACGATGAGCATCAACTATAAGGCGATCATCGCACTATTTATCACCGGAGCTTCTCTAACCGGGTGCAACCGGCCAGCGGAAGTACGTTATCGTGTCACGGTGGAGGTGAATGACCGGGGAACGATCCGGGCCGGGTCGAGCGTATGGTCGTTTGCTCTGGAAAAATCCATATTGCCTTTGGCGAGTCCGTACAATTCCCGCTTTCTTGGAGATGCAGTAGCGGTGGAAATTCCTGGACGAGGCACCCTATTTGCTCTGGTTGATTCTGCAGCAATGTATCCCGAAAACCTTTTCGGCAACCGTCAAAGACCTAAAGTAAATCCTCCTCGCTTTGCCGAGAGAGTAGAGGACTTACGTAATATCAAGAAGATGGACGGCATGAGCGCGACGCTCAATTGCGTCAATCCGGCGTGGATCGGAATCCGCTGCCCCAAGCTCATTAGGTTCCGAAATATCAACGATCCGAGAACTCTCGAAGTTGTTGATCCAATCAATATGGCTGAATTTTTTGGTAGTGGGGTAAATTTAGGAAAAGTAACTGTCGAAATAACGAATGATCCAGTTACAACCGGAATTGTTAATATTTTGCCTTGGCTGAGCGATATGAGTCGCTGTCGGACAGATCCAAACAATCCATTCACTTCTACACTATCAAGCGATATAGTTTATCTTAGGAGTCATCAATCATGACATCGAGAGAAGATTTATTCATCGCGATAATTTTTTCAAATAGATTATAACCTGATAGGCGGGCTGAGTGATGAGGCGACGCGATGTACTTCAGTTTTTAGGAGGAGGCGCGACCATGAGCCTTCTTAGCGGTTGTAAACTGCTGGGATATCCGCGCGCCAGCCTGCGCTATCGGATGACCGTCGAGGTGGATACGCCAAATGGCCTTCGAACCGGATCCAGCGTTATCGAGTCGACCTTAACCTCCGGTCCCAGAACCGGCGAAGGGAGCGGATTGCAATCTACGTTGAAGGGGGAAGCCGTGGCGGTCGATTTGCCGGGCGGGCAAACCTTGTTCGCCTTGCTTTCCGGCCCGACGCAGCATTCCGCGAGCGACTACCAAGATCAACTGTTCAACGAGGCTTTGCAGGCGGGGGCGGTTTCGACACCTCCGATGCCACGGCGATATGATAGTTCGGAATGGGCAGGGATGCGCAAGGTGGCGACCGAACTCAAGCCTAAGTTGACGCTACCGACTGCGCTTTATCCCATGCTGGTGCGATTCAGCGATATTCGTGACCCTAAAAGCGTGGAAGCGGTGGATCCGGAGGCGCTCGACGAAGTATTCGGGCCGGGCGTTCGCCTCGTACGGATTACGCTCAAAGTGACAGATGATCCGCTGACAATGGAAATTGAGAATAAGTTGCCAAAACCACCTTTTGTGCGCTACTTCGTATATAAAGGAAAAGAGTCAAAATCGCTAAATTTGTTCAACGGAAAGAAAGTATCTGAATTGATGGATGCTGAAAAATTCTTTCAAGGGAATAGAAAATGAACAACGATCTGTTTCTGTCAATTCTTTCGTTGGATTCTTACAATAGAGGTTATAACCAAAATATTATTCTAGAAATGCCAATATTTGATCCGGATGGAGATGCATCTAGCGTTGTTCAAATTGGCAACGCAACAATTTCGAGAGATTCAAGCAGTCTGAAGGATTCAAATCAAAATCGTCTCGATATCTCAGCCGGTTTTTACGCTCTATCTTACGCGATCACCGATGGTTCGGTTACGGGGCTCACAGATGGCACCACGGTTATTTCCTATCGCGGGACAGACAATCTTTCTCCTTTCCAGGGTAGCAGCGACATCTGGAATGGCTGGGTCATTGGGGCGGGCCTCCCGATTGCCCAGGCGCCGCTCACTCTGGCCTTTTACCAAGCGGCAACGGGCCATAGTGCGTTCGATACTGGCCAACCAGATACTACAGTCCTTACAGGCCATTCTTTGGGCGGCGGACTGGCCGGTTTTGCCGGAATGCTCTCGGGCAATTCTGTCCTTGCCTTCGATCATATGCCGTTCGGCGCGGCGGGCTATGCCGCGTGGACTAATGAATATGTCACGCGACTTGTGCCATATGTCCGCGAGAATGTTACAAATGGCGAGAGCATCGCCGCTCTTCCCCTCTCGACGCTGCTTGAGCTCTACCCACCTACCTCTGAAATGATTGCAGCATTGGGGATGCGGATACCTACTTTAGGCCGCATCGACGCAACGGCGGTTGAACTAGAGGTTAACGCAGGGTTGCGCAACGGATCCTATGCTGCCTTGGCAGGGGGTGTTCTGAGCATTGCGTTCGGTCCATTTTTTGCGGCGCTGGGCGCTACGATAGCGGGCGGTCAAATCACGGCAGAGGCCAATATCGATGTCGAGACACTCGATACCTTTGGATGGAGCAATCTGGATCCCGTCGCTCACCATAGCATGGCGCTTCTGGTGTTGCTCAAATATGCCCAGCAGTGCGAAGCTGCTGACACCGACGGCTCGTCGTCCGCATGGCGCACCGGAACCCTCGCCGATAAACTCCTCAACGCCCTCTATGACAATGAGATCGCGCAAGTCGCAGGTGCGTCGGAGATTTCAGGAAAGCTTAAAGATTCGGGAAATTACGCGAGCATTCTTCTGAACGCCTTGGCATATTCGGCAATTGACGAGGGGGTTCGTGTCTTTGGCGACACAGGCATTCGAGCCTGGTTTAATGATGCAAACGATCTTGGAGGCGCGCTCCAAGTAGGTGGCTCGCAGTCGATCAAGGATAGCACCGACGCCCTAGTGAAGATGCTGGTCGAATATGCTGGCAAACTAGCAATCGGCAAAGTTGAGAATGTGAACGACGAGATTGCCAAGGATGGCATTCTGACGCTCGGTTCCGACATGTTGGCCATCGATCTCTCAAGCGGCACTTGGTCCAAGGGCGCGACATCGACGCAGATACTTGGTCGTAATGAACTAATAGGTTCGGCTTTATCGGAGGTGCAGGTTGACACGTTGACCATTCAAAATCTGGATGGTTCCGTTAGCACGGTAGTATCAGCAGTTCGTTCAGATCTGCTTACTGGGCTTAACTGGCTGCATGCGGACAAGCCTGGTTACGATGAGACCGATCCCAGTGCGCTAGTCGATCGTATCGTGTTTCGCACTGGTAACGGAAATTACGTCGGCTCGCTGCCAGATCGCCTGAATCCGCATCCCGCAACAGATGGCTTGACGCTATTCGTGTCGGGTGACGGTAATGACAATATCAGCGGCACGACGAGCGATGATTTCATCGTTGGCGGTAACGGCGGCGACACCATTCAGGGCGGTGACGGTGATGATCTGATAGCCGGCGGGGCTGGGAACGATATCCTCGTAGGCGGAGCAGGCCAAGATTTTCTGGCAGGTGGGGCTGGCTACGATAGGATTGACCTGGGGTTACAGTCAGCATCTTCCGGTGTTTCGGTTGTGATGGCAGCGGTTGACGCGCAAGCATCCGACCAGAGATCAGCTTTTCAGATTGAATATAACGGGGACACCGATCGTGCAATCGACATTGAACAAATAGATCTTACCAGCTACTCCGATACCGTAAATATAAATTATCTCGGACTGGCGGACGGCGATAGCCCGTTGTCTGATCTTAAGATAGACTTTAAAGGCGCTGATGCACCAACCCGCAGTGATGACATGCTCGATTTTAGCGGTGCTGGCATCGCCAATGCTACGACATTGTTGGCGACAGGAATCGGTAGCGCGAACGCGGGTGTGTATGTCGATTTATCGAACAAAGACAATCAGGTCGTAAAATATTATTATGATTGGGGCTCTCTACCGATCATCGGTGATGTCCACACGACCGGGTCCGCAGTCCGTCTCCAAGCGGCAAATGCCAATAGCGTGAAGGGCACCGTCTTCGACGATGTCCTGATTGCGCAGGCAGGCACCGCTGATCATGGTGAAGGGTATTCCACGCTCTATGGTGGAGCAGGCAACGACCAACTTACGGGGGGTGGCTGGGAATCGCATTTATATGGAGGAACCGGTTCTGACAGTTTCTCAGTAGGCTCGAATGTAACCGTCGAAGATGGAGAGCTTCGCGCCGGAGACGCCACATATTTCGCCGGTTTCCGCCTGAACGGCGGGGTAAAGGCGTGGTGGATGGAAGGAAACACGGCATATTGGATGCCCTTCACGTCCCTACTCGGCGCGTTTCCGGTGATTGGAGCAGAGCTATTATCGACGGCCGCGATTTTTGTAGACGTCCCAATGATGAAATTTGCATCTTATCAGTTAGGTGCTGACGGGGCATTGTCGATTAGTCTTGCCTGGGGATTGGGTGGTACGGCTCAAGTCAAAAACTACAGTATCGATTCCAACTCAGGTTCCGGAACTGCGGGCATCACCGTTTTTCAACAAGGCGGCGGAGTTGGCAAATCATTGACGGGAAACCGGATCGAGAGTTATGTAAGCTTGGCATTATATGCTGGCTTTGGCCACGGCATGCCCGGCTATGATCCGCTGGTTCTCGACCTGGATGGAGACGGTTTCAATCTTGTCGCCGAAGACGTTTCGTCAACTTATTTCGAGTTCGACAATGATGGTTTTGGTGAGCATGTCGGATGGGTCCGCGGTACGGACGGTTTCCTGGTGCGTGATGCCAATGCCAATGGGAAAATCGATAACGTTTCGGAAATGTTCGGGAACCAGACTACTGGCGGGTTCGACGTATTAGCAGGATATGATTATGACCTGAACGGCTCGATCGATGCCTCGGACACGGTCTTTGCCAGCCTGTCAGTATGGCAGGATCATAATCAGGATGGGATAACTGATGCGGGTGAATTGAAAACGCTGGCGCAACTTGGCATCGTTTCGATCGGTCTCGCTCATGCCGCGCCAGCCTCACCGACCGTAATCGGCGGCAATGTCATTGCTCAGATTGGAAACTTCACACGAGCGGACGGTTCAACCGGTGGCATCGCTGACGTTGTTCTGGGTCTCAACGAAACAAACACCCAATGGCTAGGTGACAAAACCATCTCGGTGGAGGCTGAGGCGCTGCCGCAGTTGTCTGGATTTGGTGAAATCAAAGATTTGCGCGTCGCGATGTCGGGCGATAGCGTCCTGATTGGCTTGGTTGCGGATTATGTCGAGATGGCGGCGACCAGTCTCGACACTCTCGAAAGCGGCGCTGAAGCGATCCTTTACCGTTGGGCCGGTGTCGATACCGTTATCGAACAAAGTCTGGGTAGCAACGGGTTCGATACGCGCAAGCTCGCCTTCCTCGAGAAATATACCGGGTACGAGCTGATGCCGCGCAGTGCGTCAGGCGTCGTTTTGCTCGGCAACCTGGACGAAGTTGAAGCCCTATGGGTGGATCAGCTTACCCGCCTCACCTTGCGCTTGGCTGTGCAGGGTCCGCTCGGTTCCGACTTCGGCGGCATCACTTATAATGCCGAGCGCGACCTTCTTGTGGCAAGCACTCCAACCGCGCTTGGCGATTTGCTGCATAATCTGCTTAGCGACCTGCCAAATGATCCGGTTGCCGCTGCTGCGCAATGGGCCAATTGGGGACCATTGCTCGGTGCGTTAACCGAGTCCATGGTGCGCTTCGACGCCAATATCGTGCGCGCAGACTACGTCTTTGCGCAACTTGTCGCCGCGATGGATGATGTTGTTCAGCCGCTCTCGCTTCAACAGCTCTCATCAGCACTCGGTATTGTCAACGTTCAGATTGGATCAGCGGGTAACGATAGCCTGACGCGTGCCGTCGGCGGAACTGCCATTTTTTACGCGGGCGGTGGTAATGATCAATTGATCGGCGGTGGTGGGCAGGATGTCTATGTTTTTGGGCGTGAAGTCGGCCACGCAATCATCACCGATATCGAAGCCCGCGAGAGTGGCGACAGAATCCGTTTCGCATTTTTGAACCGCTCCGATGTCAGTCTCGAACGCAACGGTGCGGATTTGGTGATCACGATAACGGCCACCAGCGAGACGGTGCGGGTTGTCGGACAATTCGCCGATGTCACGCCGGGCGGCGCAGACCTGATCCTCAGCTCCAACAAGGGCGTGGAAGATATCCAATTTGCCGATGGCACTGTTATGGAAATCCCAGCTATCATGATCGCTGTAGGAGCAGGGACGGACGGGGACGATCATCTCATTGGAACCATGCATTCCGATGCCCTGACAGGTGGCAAAGGCAACGACCTTCTCCAAGGCGGCGACGATGCCGATTTATATGTCATCAATGCCGGTGACGGCCACGATATCATTGAGGAAAATCAATCGACCCCACTACTTCGTTCCGCCGATATGGTGGTATTCGGAGACGATGTCGCCCCTGACGACCTGGTAATTTCAAGAGTGGGTACGTCAGGTGCAGATCTTCTTTTCACCATCGGCACGTCCGGCCAAAGTCTGCTGATAAGAAACCAGTTTGGATACTCGTCGCTGGGTTACAACGCTGCGCTTGGTCTCAATTCTCGGATCGAGGCCTTCTCTTTCCGCGAATATGGCGATGCGTGGTCCTACAAAGACGTGCAGCAGAAGCTAATTGCGCAGGCGACTACAGCAGGGGCGGACGTGACCCGCGGTTTCGGCGACGATGATACATTCCAGGATTCTGCCGGCAACGACAGCCTGATTGGGATGGACGGCGCGGACACATATAATTGGGGCAAGGGCAGTGGAAATGACACGATCGATGAACAGGCGGCATTCATTGACGTGGAAGTCGGCCTAGGCGGCATAAGCCTAACCACTCGCGCGGACACTGTGCAGTTCTCTCAAGGGGTTACGCTATCCGACCTTAAATTCTCACGAGACAGTTCGGCGCCTGATCTTGCCATCACCATCCTCTCGACCGGTGAAAAGCTCACGGTCAAGAACCAGTTCGATGGCATCCAGACCGGTGTTCTCGGCGCACAATGGTTCAATCGCGTCGAATGGTTCCAGCTCGCAGATGGCACGCGCATTTCCTGGCAGGATGTCGAGGCACTCGTGACCACTGGCGGTGTGGGCGACGACCAACTTTATGGGGACATTGTGATCGACACCATGAAGGGTGGCGTGGGCAATGACTTTCTGTCGGGTGGCGGCGCAGGCGATACGTATATTTTCAACAGCGGCGATGGCCACGACACGCTACAGGACAATAATTGGAGCTTCCTTGGCGAGGGCTTCATCACCGTCGATGGTTCGCCCGACGTCCTGCAATTCGGGCCTGGGATCTCGGCAGCGGACATCAGCTTCGGGCGTAATGGCAAGGATGTCGATCTCATAATTGGCACGACCGGCGATCGTGTGACGCTGAAGAACCAGGACGATTATATCTACACAGGCATCTTCGGGAATCTCTCTGCAAACCGGATCGAGGAAATCCGCTTCGCTGACGGCGCCGTTTGGACCTGGCAGCAGCTCAACCAGAATATGATCGCAGCGGCAACCACCTCCGGCGATGACCTCACACTAGGTACCTCGACAGAGGATGTCTTCGCCGCGAGCGCTGGTAACGACATCATCGATGGCGGTGACGGAAGCGATACCTATGTTTTCGAGCACGGTGCCGGTGATGATATCATTCGCGATCACGTCGACCATATTTTCAACGGCGACAATGACCGGCTGAACTTTGGCACCGGCATCACCCGAGCGGACCTGGGCTTTGCACGTGAAGGCAATGACCTCATCATCTCCATTCTCGACAGTGGAGATAGCGTTCGAGTTGAGGACCAGTTCCGATGGGATGCTTGGTACATTTGGCATGACATTGAAACATTCGGATTCGCCGACGGCTCGACGCTCACTAACGCCGATGTTCAACAAATTCTCCTGACGAATACTCCGGGCAACGATGTTCTGACGGGTTTCTCCGGAGACGACCTCATCGACGGTGGCGCAGGGGATGATCAACTGATCGGCGGAGATGGATCGGATACCTATGTGTTTGGCCGTGGATATGGCCACGACACGATCCACGAACAGCTCAATTATATCATGCTGGGCGATTTCGATCAGATACGCTTCAGTGCAGGCGTTACCGTTGACGATCTGACATTTGTGCGGGACGGCGATGATCTTCTCATCACGATCATCGACACACAGGACAGTATCCTGGTTCAGGGGCAATTTTCTTCGGCTGGCGGCTATCTCTGGCACGATATAGAGAGCCTTGTCTTTGCCGATGGTTCGAGTCTTTCGGACGAAGATATCCGCGTCAAGATTCTGGCGGGCACTGGTGGGAACGATACACTTGTTGGATTTGTCGCAAGCGACACGCTTGACGGCAAGGCCGGCGATGACATCCTGCGAGGCGGGGATGGTAGCGACACCTATGTTTTTGGCCGCGGCTAGGCTTTGTTGCGCAATTACGCTTGGGGGATTCCTTGGGGGAATCGAGTGCTTT
>NZ_JBMDKQ010000027.1:0-47269 GCF_057809795.1 Sphingobium sp. FG125 | reverse complement strand
TAAAGCACTCGATTCCCCCAAGGAATCCCCCAAGCGTAATTGCGCAACAAAGCCGCTTCGGATCATAAATCGAACTGCCTGGTGCATCGGGGGCGCAGGACTGGCCGAGAGCACGCATCACGCTGTGGATGGCGGTCTTCGCAACGTCGGCCCCGCCGCTAGCGAGATGGGCGGCCTTCAGGCCAGCCGCAACGACTGCAGGCGGCGCCTTCAGACTCGCGATCTCACGCAGTTCAGCCGTGCTGAGGGAAACCGATGCTGTCTGAGCGGACCTTTGGGCAACCCGCTCTCGCACTACAAAGCGCGGCCTATCGAAGCCAATCGCGAGGGTCATGCGCCGCAAGACGGCAGGGTCCAGTCGCGAACGCTGATTGACGATCCAGATCGTGGAAACCTGGGGAGCCTCAACGAGGCGGTTGATCCACTGCTTGGAACTGCCCTTGCGCTCGCTCATCATCAGGACATCGTCGGCTTCGTCGACGACGATAACCCTGTCCCGGTGATGGCGGCACATGGCGCGCAGGATCATGAGATGATCGAGGCGCTCGGAGCGATCAGGCTCGTTGCCGAAGTCGTCGCTCAAGCCGGCAAAGATCGCGCCGCTTCCTGCCTCGCTGGCGAGCGAGCGGGCGAACTCGGTTTTTCCCGTGCCGGGCTCGCCGAACAACAGAATGCTGACGGGTTCCTTGCTCACAAAGACCTTGAGTGCGACGCTCCGCAAAGGATCGAGGTGCTCGAAATCATCCCAAAGCAGTCCCCCTTGCTCCGGTTCAGGCATGAGCCAGCGCAGCATGTCCTCCCGGGTTTCCGCATGAACCCGAATGAGGCGCCTGAGCAGCGGGCTCAGGCTGTATTCTCCGTCACGGTCGTCATGAAGGAGACGGGACGCGAAGAGCGGGGCGCCGGGCATCAATTTCTGCTCGACGGTATTGTTGGCAAGGCCAGATAGCTGAGCAACGGCACTGGGGGTGAGGTTGCTGCATGACATGGGGGCACGGCGCACGAGCTCCCGCCAGCACTCAAATTTCCCCCAGCGAGCGAAAATAGTGAGGATCGTGATTTCAGCGGGATCCAGACCGAACAGTTCACCAACCCATGCAAAGACATTGTCCAACTGGGCTTGCTTGGCACGCTTCGCTGCCAATTGCCGAGCTACCGCCCGCATTTCGACCAAGGAGGGCTTTTCCCTATTGGCGAGCTTTTGCAGCGCCGCAACCGGCACCTCCCGGTCAATGAGATCAATCAGATCCTCACCGCACCGCTTCACCTGGTTGACGCTCAACCCCTGCAATACGCGCGCAGCAGCATGCGCGAAATGCGCTGTTTCGCCCTGCTCGTTCTGGCCGAACTCCGCTTGTGCTGCCCTTTGACGTGCCATGTTGTGCGCAATCTCCCTGAGCTCCAGTTCCATGAGGAGCCTTCAAACATACGAGTGCGACAATAATGGTCGTATAATGTGGGGATTACGCGTGATCCGACTTGCGCTTGAAGAGCAGGCAGTTAGCAGTAGCTGGAATGACAAAGCGCCTCAGTAATCTCGATCGCACACTAAAACTGGTGCATGCGTTGACGCAAAGCATCGAAGGCTTGTCGCTCGATGAGATGGCTGCATTGCTCGAGGTGAACCGTAGAACTGTTGAGCGTCTGCGCAACGTCATACTCATTCATTTCGACTTGGAAGAAACGGTTGATGGCCGCATCAAACGGTTCAGGATCAAGGATAGCCCGGGTCGGGCTTATGCGAGGCCAAACGCTGCCGAAGTCGCCGCCCTCCAGGCCGTGGTTGAAGCCGGACGCATTGAAGGCACCGCCAACACCGAAGCACTTGAGAAGCTGCTGTCGAAGATCAAGATCGCCTTCGACAGCGCCGAGCGGCGCCGCCTGGACAATGATCTCGATCTGCTCACCCGGCTGCAGCGATCGCGAGTTGCCGCAGGGCCTGCGGTCATCGCTTCGCCCGAGGATCTGACAACGATCCAGTCAGCGATCCTTGCCGCCCACTGTGTCGATTTCGACTATCAGCCCGATTGGGCGGCTGAGCCTTCTTGGCGGCGCGTCATCCCGTATGGATTGATCCACGGCCCGATCACCTATCTGCTGGGCAAGATGCCGGATCGGGATGATCCGCCATTCACCTTTCGGCTCGACCGTATGAGCAACGTTCGAGACAGCGGGATCGTCGGCTGCCCACCGGATGATTGGGATCTCGACGCCTGGATGGCCCGCAGTTTCGGCATCTGGCAAGAAGAAGACCATGACATTGTGCTGAGGGTCCTCCCGCATGCGGTGGAGCGTGCGCGCGCATGGCGATTCCACCCGCATCAGCAGTTCGAAGATGATGGCGAGGAACTGCTGGTGCGGTTTCGTTCCGGCGGCCTGTTCGAACTCGCCAATCATCTGTTCGGATGGGCGGGCGACTTGGTCATCGAAGGGCCCGCTGCATTGAAGGAAACGATCGAGAAGCGTCTCTCCGCTGCTCAGGAAATGCTACGACCGAATATGTCGTAATGGTTTAGCAGGGATAGGGCAGGGCATATTGCGACGATTGTCGGGGGGATCGTTTGAATGTTTGAGAATTGCCATCTTCGGATCGGCGACGCGCCATTTGCGAGCTGCATGCCGCTCAGCTCCCAACGCCTGGCGAGCCTCTATGCCTTGCCTCACTCTACCGAGGAGCCCCTGCGCGAGGTCCTGGAAACGCTGGGCGACAATGTGCCCTGGGCGGAAAGCTTCGCGGTCGCGCCCGAACAGACTGCCTCGGCCATCGCGACCATGCTGCGCCATCTGATGATGGCCACGCGAGACCTGGAGCCAGGAGCCATAGCGACCGATGCTTTGCCGTCGGATGGGCGGGCGCGCATCCACATCGATGCGCTACGGGATCTTTGGCTGGGTAATCCAGCCATTGTGCCGGCCGACCTGGCAACGTTGAAGGCATTCCTGGCCTGTGAAGCGGCTGAGTCCTTGCAGTCGTTCCAAGTTATTTGGGATCGGAACTGCACCCAGCTGACATCTCTCGAGCGCGCTGTGCTCGAGCACCTTGAAAGCCACCACGGCAAGCTCGACGAGGACGACATTGACCATGTGCGGTTGATCTCGGATCGCAAGATTTTCCGCGCGCCTGCCTCGGTCCTCGCCGGTCATGTTCAACGGCATCTTCTGGACCCGTCAGCGCCTACCGCGCCCATGGACGACAGCCTCGCGGTTCTCTCTGTCCGGGACGCATTGACTGAATGCGAAGCAGCCGCAGCCATCGTCCAGCGCTGGCTGGCCGAAGATCAAACTCTGGCCGCCAGTGAGATCTGCATCATCTTGCCGTCCGGTCCGGAATACACTCATTACCTGTCCGAAGCTTTCGGGCAGGCCGGCCTTACGACATCGTCCTTGCCTGGTGTTCCGGACCGCAGAAATGTTGGGGGTGAGACGCTCCTGCATTTCCTGCAATGCCGGCGGCGCCCAGCGCCCGCCATGGCGCTCGCCTCGCTCTACTGCTCCCCGATCCTTTGCTGGCCCCCGGACGTGGGAACGGCCCTGGCCAGTGCAGTCATGGCCGGCGATTTTCAGCCGATGCTGGTGCAGAGCTTTAGCGGGAAACAGGCAGCGCTCTTCTCGCTCATTCGGTCAGCATCACCTGCTACGAACGGTCAGCTCAAGGAGCAGATACGCTCCTTCCAAAGGCTGCTCAGTGATGACGAACTCTTCGCGCCAGATGTAGCCGAGGCGAAGCAGCTGGCATCGCGCCTCCTGGCTGCTCTCGGCAATGCCAATGATGCCGCCGAAGCAGAACTGGAAAAGGCCATTCAAATGGCTGCTGCTTATCAGGCGCCGCCTTGCCCACGGGGGAACTACTTCCTTGGCGGCATCTCGGTGATGCTGGCCCATGAAGCGCCCAAGCGGCAGTTCCGCAAGCTTCTCGTCCTGGGCTTCAACGATGGTGCCTATCCGCCATCTCCGTCGGGCAATCCGTTCTTCCTCGATAGCGAGGTTGTGGCGATTGCCGGGGCAACTGGCTTGCAGCTACCGTCGCAGGCTAAGCAGCTCGATGCAGCGCTCGAGCTGTTCGCGCGTCAGATTGGAGCTGCCAGTGAACAGGTGATCTTCCTCCTGTCAGAACGCGATCGTGGCGGCAGCTTTCTTACCGTCTCGTCGAGCTTGCCTCTCATCGCGCGTCTCGTCGCAGGCTTGGAAGACCCAGAATCACTGGTCGTGCCGCTGACGCATAGCGAAGGGACTATCTGGGACAGGCTGGTGGCCTGGAAGCCACGTCCCGTGATGGAACCGCTCCAGCCGCTTGAGGTGCCGAGCCACTACGAGTTCGATCTCGATCTCCTTGGTCTACGCAAGAAGGATGATGGCAGCCCGAGGGCGCAGAGCCCGAGCCGTCTCGAGAAGCTGCTCATCAGTCCACTGGCCTGGGTTTTGGCTGAACTCGGCGCCGAGCATGTTTCGTGGCAGCCGGAGGCGCTTGACGTCATGCTGCGTGGCTCGCTCGCGCACGAGGTGTTCGAGCGCTTGTTCCCACCGGGCAAGGATCACCCTTCGAACGAAGTCATCGAAGAGAAGGTGCCTGATCTGCTGCTGGAACGGATTCGTGCGATTGCGCCATTTCTGCAGACGTCGGCCTGGGCTGTCGAACGCAATACGCTCGAGGCGGAGATTACCAAGGCGGCCAAGCACTGGTCGATGGTCCTCAGATCCCTCGATGCCGAGATCGTGGGCAACGAATTCTGGCTCTCAGGCACCCTGTTCGGCCATCCCGTGCACGGCAAAGCTGACTGCCTGCTTCGCCTTCCCGATGGGCAGCCGATTGTCGTCGATTACAAGAAGAGCAGCTCGGGAACACGGCGTCAGCGCCTTCAAAAAGGCTGGGACCTGCAGGTTGACCTCTATCGACGCATGACCGTGCGGATCGATGAGCGCAGCCATGAAGGCGTTGTCCGAATTGGTGAGACTCTGAGCGGTTGGTCCAAGCTCCCGGCCGTTGCCTATCATACGCTCAACGACGGGAACTTCCTCCTCAACGGGGTTGAGGTCTTCGATAGCACGGAGGTCGAACTCGTTGCCGGAGACATCGCTGCCAATGCACTTGCCTTGATTTCGGCTCGGTTCGAAGCTCTCAAGGCTGGCCGGCTGGAAACAAACACCACGGCCGATGCCAAATTCTTCCAGAAGGCAGCATCCCTTGGCACCTACGCCTTGGAGGACAGTCCGTTGATCACCGCCTTCATGCGCGACGACACCGCTCCCTCTGTAACCCTTCCGGACGATCACGATGACTGAACTTTCGATTGTACCCGCAGGGGCAGGGGCGGGCAAAACCCACCATATCCAGGAAACCCTCACCCAATGGGTCAGGGACGGCAAGGTGCGGCCCGAGAAGATCCTGGCGGTTACCTTCACCGAAGCCGCCGCCGGGGAGCTGCGGCAGCGGATAAGGGGCGCGCTGATTGCGGACAGCAATCTTGCAGCAGCGCTGGCTGTTGAGCGAGCCTATGTCTCGACCATCCACGGGCTGGGCCGCCGTTTGCTGATCGAGCATGCCTTCGCATCGGGGTCATCCCCGCAGCAGCGCCTGATCGCCGAAGACGAGCAAGACTTGCTGATCCGCCGCTCGATCGAAGAAAATCCAGGGCTGAGCGAGCTCACCCGGAACCTGGCCGCTCTTGGCTATCAAGGAAGCTTTTCGTCGGACGAAACCGCAGAGGACAGCTTCCGCAAGAGGTTGCTCGGTGTCATCGCCTTGTTGCGAACGCTAGGACCGCGGGGCAGCGATCCGGCCATGGCCGACTTTGTCGAGGCATCCATCCGAGCCGGGTACGGAGCGCCGATCGGCAAATCCGATACCCTGGCAGCAGGGCTGAAGAAGGCTGTCGATGCCTTGCTTACCGCCTGGCCGCGATCGCTCGCTGACGAGGCAGGCAGTGCCGCCGCCAAGACTGCATTCCGCGAGAATTTTCGTGCTCTGAAGCAGGCGCAGCAGCTCCTCGCCGCCAATGGTAAGGACTGGCGGCTGTGGCAAAGGCTGCGCGACCTCCGTCTGTCGAAGCGCGGCAGTGCGACCCCTGATGGCTACGATGATCTTGCAACGGCGGTCATGCTGACGGCCGACAGCCTGATTTCTCATCCCGGACCGCTTGAGGACGCGGTCTCGCATGCCCGCGCCTTGGTGGAAGGCGCACAGTCGGCGATGACGGACTACGAGACCCGCAAGCGTGAGCTGGGCGTCATCGACTTTAGCGACATGGTGACGAACGCCGCCCGTATCCTCGATGAAAAGCCAGCCGTGCTTGGCGCCATCATGGACGAGGTCGACTGCGTCATTGTCGATGAGTTCCAGGACACCAACCCGATCCAGTTCACCTTTCTGTGGGCACTCGCGCGCAGGGCCAAGCGAGCGCTGATCGTTGGGGACACCAAGCAGGCGATCATGGGCTTCCAGGGCGCGGATCCACGGCTAACCGTCGCGCTTACACAGCAATTTGAAACCAGCCCACTCGACCGGAACTGGCGCTCCGATCCGCGCATCATGGATTTCGTGAACGCGCTGGGCCCGTGCCTATTCGGGGAGGATTATACCGCGCTTGCCGCGCAGAATGCCGCCGGGCACGACACCGCCATGGAGGTCATCGAGCTGGCCAACAAACGCGGTGCCCGCTCTGGCGGAAAGCCCCAGCATTTCATCGCTGATCGCCTCCTGTCTCTGCTGACGGATGATCAGGTCACCATCGTCGACAGGCATTCCAAGGCCCTGCGCGATCTGGAACCACGGGACGTTGCAATCCTGTGTCCGACGCACAACCACTGCGCGAGCTACGCGGCTGCGCTGCGTGCACTGGGTTTGCCAGTCCGCGTCGCAGAAGGTGGCTGGTGGCAAAGCAAGATCGTCCAGGCAGCGTGCTTTGCACTCCGCTTCGCCGTCGATCCTGCAGACAATCACGCAGCTATCTGCACCGCCACGCTCGGGCCTGGGGCAACCCCTCTTACAGAGGCTCTGGACGCGCTGGCCCGCAATGGCCGGATCGAGACACCTGAGCTAGCGGCGTTGCAGGGGCTTTGGCCGGACTCCCTTGCGACGCCCGTGGACAGACTGGTTCACCAGGTGATCCAGGTCGCCGGACTGCGGGACTGGTGCGACCGGCTTGATGATCCAGCGCAGATGAGAGCGGATCTCCTTCGCTTCGAGGCTGAAGCGGCGGCTTTCATGGAGGCACACCGCGATATGCGGGAAGCCTCCGGTTTCTATGGCCAGAGTGCCAGCGTTTTCCTTGGTTGGCTCGAGAACAAGGTGGGATTGAAGGGCGAGGATTTGCGCCCCAATCCTGCCGGCGCCGAGGCCGATGGCATCGAGATCGTGACCTGGCACGCATCGAAGGGGCGCGAGTGGCCGGTCGTGGTCGTATGCGGTCTGGACCATAAGCTTGATCCTCGTGCTGGCACATTCAGCACAAAGTTTCCCGGCTTCGACGACCTCGATCATGTGATCGAAGAGGCGACACTTGCCTATGCTCCTGATTTTGCTGCTCCAGAGGCGACGGCGCGCTTTCTCCACGAGCTCTATCCCGAGAGTGAAGAAACAGCGCGCCGATTGCTTTACGTCGCTCTGACCCGTGCGCGTGATCGCTTGATTATCGAATGGCCGCAGGATGACGACAAGGTTGAGCCGCCCTTGCCGATCACGGCGCGTCGTCTTTTGAGCGACGTCTGTGGCATCAAATTGCAGGGCAATCAGATCACTGTCGGTTCGGCGAACTTCCCGTCGCGCATGACGATCTGTGACAAGGAGCTCCCGGCATCGTTCGATACGGAAGGCAGAGTCTGCTTGGCGAGCTGTAACCGCGAACCTAGGTTTGCCATTGAAAAGCGAGCGGTCGGCTCGCTGGTTTTGGTGGTCAGTCCCTCGCAGGCGGTCGCCACCGCTCGGCCTCTGCCTCGTCAAATCGAGACCCGGGCGATTGCCGCAGGTGTTCGGCTCACTGGATCAGATCTCGCCCAGGCAACGGATAAGGGAACTGCAGTCCACGAAGCCTTGCGGATTTTGCTGTGCAGGCCAGATCTGCGGGGCAGGGTAAGCCAGCATTGCCGGGTCTCCGCCGCTGAGGTCGAGCTTCTCGCGCAACAGGCGCAAGCGCTTCGTCAGACCCTCGCAGAGCTTGGCTATACGCGCCTGCATATCGAACAGCCAATCGAGCTCAAACTGGCCGACGGAGGACGTCAGAGCATCATTGTCGATCTCATCGCCGAGGGAACGGATGGCTTCATGATCGTGGACCACAAGAGTGGCCCGGTTGCTGATCACGCAGCCCGCTTCGAGAGCTATTGGCCGCAGCTAGCAGCCTACATCGATGCCGTTGAGTTTAAGGCTGGCAAGGCCGTCCGAAGCGCTGCTGTGTTCTGGACCGAGACTGGCGAGTTGACATTAGGACCAGTGTTGTGTGGCACTAACGAACGCAGCAATCTTACTACGCCTGACTGGGGGATGCGATGAGCGTCCAGTGGGGTACGTTTGCTCCCGACTCAGCTCCGTCATACCGTCGCCTGCAGACGCTCGGACTGACGGTCGCAATCCGGCACTATAACGACCGATCCGTCCCAGGGCTTGGTGGGCTGAGCTTCGGTATGCCCATCGCGTGGTCGTTACTCGGCGTCTGGTTAGCTGAGGAGATTGGCAATCAGGTTCGGCCGCTCTCGTGCGCCAATGCGATCGAAGCTGCAGTTATGGTCCAGGCGCTGAAAGAACGGCGCAAACGAGCGCGCGGCCACCGCAAGCTTGCCGGTGTTTCTGATACAAGCTTCAAAGCTTTGAGCGGACGCGGGGCTTATGTGACACAGCCCTACCGGATGGGAACAGTCGAGCCGCTGCTGCGGCTGGGGCTCGTTGTTGGCGCGAGCCAGCGATTTAATCTGTATCGCCTAGCGCCGCCAGGCGAACGCATCCTCCAAAACCTGAAGGCGGAACAGAACAAATTGAGAGCTTGGGCCACTGGCTCAAGCCTGACGCGAATCGGGCGCTTGGCTCCGGACGCCCCCTTGCCGGCAGCTTCCGCCAAGCTCCTCGAGCGTCAACTGCGTGATTATGGTGACGCCCATCGGCGTAGAGCCCTTCTTGATCTTCCAGAAGAGGTTCTGCGCGAGGCAAACATGACGAGCGCCGAGCCGCCTAAAGGCATCGAGCAGGCCCACTGGAATGACATGCGTAGCGGTGTGGCTCTGATTCAGCTTCGCAAGGCTGCACTCGATGCAATTGCCGTGATCGAGGAACAGCTTACGTCAAGCGGACGAGCTGGGCTGACCGTGCACCAAGCAGCGGAGGCGGCTGGCAGCAAGCTGGAGCAAACTGCGGTACTGGCGAGTACAATGCTCGCTCGCGACGATACCAGCCCGGGCCAGCTAGCCCACGAATTCGCCCGAGTCTGCCGATCATCGGCGGAGGTCGTCATCGCTGAGCTCGCCAGGCGCGACGGAACCGTGATCAGGCTGTTGCCGAATGGGCAGGTGGGCCTCGGCCCAGCCGGAGGACAGCTCGCTACGGGAATGGACGACGAGTCGGACCAAGAAGGTCTTGGGGAGACCGCCACGGTTATTCCTGAGCTTCCCAGGATCCATAACCTGTACGCGCTCAAGCGCGACCTGCAGCTGAGCATGGCGGATCATTGAGTGGAACGGACAACCATACTCAGTTGCTTCACGCCGCCCGAAGGGTTCGAGGGCAATTTCGGCTGGGTTTGCGGCTTCACCGCGAATGCAACAGTCTTGGAGGAAATGGCCGATCGGTTCACCTCCGGCGTGCGGCGGCCGCGTCCGTCACTCGCCGCCTTTTTGCATCCCACATCTTTCCACTATCCGGTCCTGCGCGGTGTCTCAGTTCCCTTCAGGCGCTCGAGTGCCAGCTGGTCATTCAACCTGCTTCACGCAAAGGTGGCCCTGCTCCATTTTGTGGGTCCGCATGGCTCTCGGCTGCGCCTGGTCGTTTCTACCGGGAATTGGACCTACGATCCGATGTCGACCAGCCTCGACCTGTTCTGGATCGTCGAATGGGATGAAGCTACTCCCGATCGCCAAGCTGCCTCTGACATCAGAGCCGCAGCGGCGATGTTTGTATGGCTTAGGCAGCTGTTTGATACCTCGGTCCTCGAGGCCGATTGGGGCCATGGAACTCCTGAAAACGGACTGCGACGGGCTGTCGAACTCCTTCCCGCTAAACGCCTCCCTCCCAGCCGCTTTTTAGACTCGCGCAAGGGTTCGTTGCAGGAGCAAGTTTTGCAGGGGCTCGCCCAAGCGCCACACAAGCGCAACCGCGTACTCATGGGATCGGGCTATTTCGAAACTGGAGAGCACGCCGATAGCGGAGTGCTGTCCGAGTTTGTTCGACAGCTCTCGGAGCGCGGATTTGCCACCGCTAGACCGCGCGTCGACGTCATATTGAACCACGACGCCTGTCAGGGGCTCGCCGCGCAGCGTCTGGAATTGGAGAAGCTTGAGTGGCAGTTCAGGCGCCCGTTCAGTCGCGAGCTGCCGGGAGCTAAACTCCACGCTAAGTTCATTTTTAGCGCGGGAGGGTCCCAGAACTGCTCAAATCCCTGGTGCTACATCGGATCGGGAAATCTTAGTCGCATTGGGTTCACGCGCAGCGTCCGGAACGGCGGCAATCTGGAAGCAGGTGTCCTCTTCTTTCCTGAGGAACATCTAACCTGGCACGGGGATGACAAGGCCGCATTGTCTCGCCGATTGCCGATCGATTTGAACAGCACTGTGGCGGTCACCGAGCTTTCAGACGGCGATCCCTATGAGGCGCCAGCACCTGCCATCACTCCCCCACCGGTTAGTTATCTCGTGTGGCGCGATGCCACTTTACAGCTGCCCGATGGGGCGCCGAGCGAAATCGACGTTACCGTTCGCATGGGGAGCGAATGGCTTCCCCTGCCACTCGCGATGCCTGAACCTCTCGTAACGGCAGTGCTTGGCCCTTCGGGTGCAGAGGTGCCGATCCTCACCGAAGGAGGCTTCATTCTTCCTCCGCCGGCGCCGAAACGAATTGAGGATGTCCTGCACGAACTTGCGATTTTCCCGCAAAAAACACCCCGTGAGCGCGATCGTGACCTCGCACCCGACGATGCGGGTGATGAGGATGATCCCAGTCATGAGAATGCAGCGGCCGACTACCCGCTAAGGCGCGCCATGAGGCTGGTCGTTAAGCTCACCGAATATCAAGGCGTGCGAACTCCTGCTGAGTGGGAGCGATGGGCCAACCGGCTGGATGAGCTCCTCGAAGCGGTGACCGAACCGGAAAGCGAAATGATCGCTGCCCTGCGCCTGTGCGGCATTGACCCCCTTTCCGCGCTGCTTGAGCCCATGTTCCAGCCGGCCGACCTGTCCGCAGAGCAGCGAAACCGGCTCATCCCGGTCATCGCGCGAATCCGCAAGCTCTGGGAGCTGGATCAATGCGCATCGCTCGTACCGGGCAAAGGCGGAGCTACATGAAGCTACAATGGACTGACGTTGCCGATCGCCTCGAGGAGACCGCCCTTGGTGATACCTTAGCCGATGGAACGAGACTGCAGGATGGTCAGCGCGCGGCGCTCCTGGCCATCTGCGAGCGACTGCGCGGTGGTCAACTGGCGCTATTACTCGCCGACGAAGTGGGCATGGGCAAAACTCTCATCGCTGCTGCGCTGATCAAAGCTGTGCAACGCAGCGGCGGGCGAGCCGCGATCATCATCCCGCCAGGCCTTGGAGCTCAGTGGCAGGCTGAGCTGAGACGATTTGACGCAGCCGATCACACGTTATCTCCGCTGCGGTCCTATTGGGGCTTCATTCAGGCATATGCCCGCGCAGAACACCTTTCAGATCGACAGCTTTTGCGCGAACGGCGTGAGCGAGAGTTGGCGGATCGGCGCCTGCAGCTGCAGCTGCCTTCCGGGACCTGGGCACAGGAGCCTCTGCTCTTGCTGTCGCACACCCTTGGCCGTCTCGTGCAAACGGAGGGTACTCAGACCGAGTATCAGGCGCTACTTGACGCTATCTTGAAGGTGCACGCAGGGACGCGCGCTTATCGCCGCGATCCGGCCAAAGCAGCCTATCAGAACGTTGCTCGAGCAGCCGCTGAACGTATCCTCGCCGGGCTCTCCTCTCGCGAGCAGCGGCAGCTTTGCGAAGGCCTCACGCATCGAACGCCCGACCTTCGTAAGGCTATCTGCCTTGCCATGGGACGTGCTCTGGGCAAGTTTGATCTGATTGTCATTGACGAAGCGCATAAGACTCGCGGTGCCGAGAGCTCTTTGTCACGCGTGCTGGACACACTGGTTTGGAAGTCAGAGACCGCTTTCCACCTTGGCATGACGGCCACGCCGGTTGAACTCGACCCTGATCAATGGACGCACACGCTCGCTCGGTTGAGTGTTCGAAGTGAAGATCTGACGGAAATGGCTGATGCGATCCAGCGTTACGATCGCGAGGTTCAGAACATTCAGGTTGACGAGGCCCTTACTTGGGATTTGGTCAACCGATATGCTGAAGCTTCCCGCATTTTACATTCTGTACTTGCGCCATGGGTGTTGCGGCGAGACAAGCGAGAGGATGACCTTCTCAAGCGCTTCCAAAAAGCCTGTGGCTCGCATCGCGAGATTGTTCCGATCGAAGTGCCGATCTCAAAAATGCCCCTCGCATGGCGACGGATCTTCCTAACCAGCGAAGCGCTCTCCCAACTGCACGAAGAGCGCCTGAGTCCTCAAGATCGGCGGATGCGGCTGTCGTTGCCCAGCGGTCGCTCTCTGCTGGACGGGGCTGAGGAAATGGCTCGATTGCAGGCGTGCGATGACGAGATAACGCAGGTAGATTCACCAGGCGAGCCGATTGGTCCCTGGCAACGCCTTAGCCGCGAACTGCTTGGTGAGGAGGGCATCAGTCTGTTCGATCACCCAACGGTAATCCGTACTGTTGAGGAAATCGAGCTCGCCGTACGCGCGGGGCACAAGGTTCTCGTATTTGGCAGGTTCATCAAACCGATGCGCGCGCTAACGTTCTCGCTCGATGCGCGTGAGATGGTTCGACGCCTCTGCGCCGAAGACAAAGTCGAAAACAGATGGCCTCAGGCTGGACTTGGCGAGCTCGACAGCGAACGAGAAGCTGCGCTGAAGGTGGCGCTGAGTGACCCGGCCGTGAACACGCGCGGGCTCGATCGTGATGCGGTGGATAAGGCCCTTCGCAAGCGCGCCAGCCGCTTTGAGACAGCGCGCCGAGCCAATCTTGAAGCTATGCGCCGCGAACTTGCCGATGACCCGGCAACAGCCGACCTCAGAGAATTCTGGCTAGCAGACGGCAGACGACATGATGGCAACTCAGGGCTTCTAGCTGCGCTTGAAGACCAGCGCAGCTTCTCCGAACGACATCAGCCGTGGACCAAAAAAGCCATGTTGGCGGCTTTTCGTTCTCTCGTTAACGAAGTCACGAGTGGGGACCCAGCGGACGATTCTGACCTTGACGTGAAGGCGCGTCTCGCTGAGCATCTGTTCGACTTCGCGGGCCGTGAAGGGCACTTCGCCCGTTTAATGTATGGCAATACGGCACCACAAACGCGGCGGCTCTTGCAGGCAGCATTCAATCGCGAAGGAAGCTGGCCGCAAGTTCTGGTGGCACAATCACTGGTAGGACGAGAAGGGCTAAATCTCCATAAGTCGTGCCGAATGGTTGTGCTGCTTCACCTCGAATGGAACCCGGCCCACGTCGAGCAGCAAATTGGCCGTGTCGACCGGATCGACAGTAAGTGGGCGCGCGAGGCGGAGGCATATTTGGGCACGGGGGACGTTTCAAGCTCACCCCCCAGGATTGTCGTTCGCCCGGTCATCATTTCCGGCTCCTACGACGACCACCATTGGTCCGTGCTAAAGCGAAGATGGGATAGCATGAGAGCCCAGCTTAACGGTGATATCATACCTGAGGCAGATGCTGATTCATCGGAACCAGAGCGACAGGTACTGTTTGACAAGATCAGAGCTGCAACGCCTACCTTCGCGCCACCTCCGCTGGCGAACTGCTAAAGGAGATTGTGAGAATGCTACTATCGCGATCAACCTCCTAAACCGTGGTCTGAGCCCCGACCTTCCTCCACCTATGAGTAGAGCCGTTGGCCCGATTGATGCCCATGCTGGGGCGCGATGACAACCGGGTTGGGGGTTAACCCCCAACCCGGTTTGCCGATTGATTTGGCCGCCATCTCCGCCGGGGTCATATTGCCCAGGCTCGAGTGCGGCCGGTGATAGTTGTAATCCTGCCGCCAGGCGGCGAGCACCGACCTGGCCTGGACCAAGCTGGTGAAGATGGTCTCATTCAAGCACTCGTCGCGGAGCCGGGCGTTGAAGCTCTCGATGAACCCATTCTGCTGCGGCTTGCCCGGCGCGATGTAGTGCCACTCGACCTCGCGCTCCTTGGACCAGCGTAGGATTGCCATGCTGGTAAACTCGGTGCCGTAGCACATTGGGAAGCGGTCTGTTTGAAGGCCGGATTGCCTTGATGAAGGCAAGGGCGCGTAGCGCCCGCCGGCTTCATCAAGGCGGCCATGACCGGCCAGCAGGTCTCTAAAGTGAAGTTGTCGACTCAACACTTTGGAGACTGACCGATCATGACCAAGCGCCGTTCTACTCCCGCCGACGCCGTGCTGGTAGCCATCGATATGTCCAAGCACCGGCAGGAAGTGCTCATCGAGCGCCCGGAGGGCGGGCGGCGACGGCGGATGACGGTGATGGCCACCAAGGCTGATTATGACCGCCTCGCAACAGATCTTGCTGATATTGGCAGGCGCGTGGTCGTTGGCTTTGAAGCCACCGGCAACTATCATCGTACATTGGCGCACCGGTTGCTTTCTGCAGGATTTGAGCTGCGCCTAATATCGTCGGTTGCTTTGGCCCGGACGCGCGAGGCGCTGCACAATGGCTGGGACAAGAACGACTCCAAGGATGCCCAGGTGATCCTGCATATGCTCCGGATCGGTGCGACCCAGCGTTACGTCGACCCGCTGGCTGCCGGCATCAACGATCTGCAGGAGATGTCAAAGACACACGAAGCCATTTCCAAGGCAAAGACCCAGATCTGGCATAGGATCCTCACGCATTATCTGCCGCTGTATTTTCCGGAGATCGAGCGCTTCGCGGGCAACAGCCGGTCCGATTGGTTCCTGGCGCTGATCGAGCGATTTCCGACGCCGGGCAGCATCACCTCGATCGGACGGGAGGCGTTCACCGAACAGGCCTGGCCGCTGATCGGCCGCAAAGTCTCCAAGGTCCGGGTGGTCAACGATATTTACGAGACTGCCTGCGCATCGATGGCGCTGCCGATCGATGAGGATTCCACCGCGATCACGATGTTCCGCATGGTCGTCGCTCAGGCTCGCGCCTTGATCCAGCAGCGCAACGAGATTGAACGGATCGCCCATGATGCGCTGTCCGCAAGCCGTGACTATCAGCTACTGCGTATGATCCCCGGGATCGGTCCGATCAATGCCCTGACGATCCTCGCCGAGGCCGGTGACCTGCGTCGCTTCAGCCATCATCGCCAGTTTCTGAAGTTCTGCGGCCTCGATCTCGCCACCTGCCAGTCGGGGATGTTTCGTGGTCGAACGAAGCTGTCGAAGTATGGCAATGCTCGGTTGCGGCGCACGTTCTGGATGGCGGCGCAGGTCGCGATCCGCCAGCGCGACAACAGCTTCCGCGACAAGCTAGGACGCTATGTCGCCGGGCATCCCAACGATCCTGATCGCCGCCGCAAGGCGATGACCGCGCTCACCGCCAAGATGGCGCGCGTCGCGCACGCCGTCATCAAGACGGGAACCGAGTACCGTCCGTTCCTCGAACGGGCGGACACCAGATGGAAGGACCCCTCTCTGTGCAGCCGTGAGGGCGCAGCCGCGACCCTGTAGATAATGTTCGGGCCTTCCATCTGGCATTCGTATCTCATTTTAAGGACGGTGAGGACCACGGCCTGCAAGGCCGCTGGATCCTGTGTTTGCTATGGCCGAGAGCGCATTCCTTGACGATGGAAGCCATCTGGATCACAAAGTCATCAGCGCCGATTACGCTCGGTGCAACGAGACCTGCTGGCCTATTCCCGTCGCTGCTTCCCAACATAGGACGTTGTCACTGACGATCGTCGCTGGCCGCGATCGTTCCGCCATCGCCCAGTCCAGCTCCCGCGCAACCCGCAGGCCCGAGATCGAGGTGTCGGCGATCAGTCGGACACACTCGCGGGTAAAGTCATCGACCACCGCGAAGATCCGGAAACGCCGGCCACAGGCGAACGCATCCGATACGAAGTCGAGCGACCAGCGCTGGTTGCACCCTTGCGGGATCGCCATCGGCGCCCGCGTGCCCAGCGCCCGCTTGCGGCCGCCACGGCGGCGCACCTGCAGTCGCTCCTCGCGATACAGCCGCCGGAACTTCTTGTGGTTGATCACGACGCCTTCGCGCCCCAGCAGCCAGTGCAGGCGGCGATAGCCGAACCGGCGACGCTCCGCCGCCAGGCCGCGCATCCGCTCCCGGATCGCTCCATCGTCACCTCGCCGGCTGCGATACCGAACCATCGTCCGGTCCACGCCCAGCACATCGCACGCCCGCCGCTGGCTCACCTCGAACACCTGCTCAAGGTGAGCCACCGCTTCTCGCCGAACGGCGGGCGTCACCATTTTTTTGCAGTGATCTCCTTGAGCATGGCGTTGTCCAGCATCGCCTCGGCCAGCAGCTTCTTCAGCTTCGCGTTCTCGTCCTCCAGCTGCCGCAGGCGCTTCGCCTCCGACACCTCAAGCCCGCCGAACTTGGCCTTCCACTTGTAAAAGGTCGCGCTGCTGACCCCGTGACGGCGACATACATCCGCCGTCGGCACGCCCGCCTCCTGCTCCTTCAAGATCGCGATGATCTGTTCCTCGCTGAACCTGCTCCGCTTCATTCCGTCCGACTCCTTCCATGCGCCGGACTCTACTCAAATATGGAGGAGTTTGCGGGGCTCAGACCAACCGGTCTGCTTGGGCGTCTGGTAGCGGACCTTCATCGACTTTGACAGGAGGCGGGGAATGAATGATGCGAGGATCTGGATGAAGGAGCATCCGGCGTGAGGGCTCAAGGCCAGCTAATCACCGCTGTCGATATGGCCATTGCGAGTGGAATAGATCCGAAGCGCCTACGAGCAGCGCTTCGAGCTGCAAGTCTCGATTGGCATTCGCACAACGGTCGTTGGGAGGTCGTGCGAGGGAGCGATCAGCACCGAGACATCGAACGGGTCATGGCGCAGCTAACAGGAGGGAGTGTCAGGCTCCGATCGACTTCAAAGGCCGTACAAGGCGTTTCCCCGGCCGCAATTCGCGACGAGCATTATGTGCTCGATCTCTGCGACGCAGTTCTCGGGCTGAAGGCCGTCCGACAGCATTGCTTCCCGTTTCTGACCGGAGATCCAGATCGGCGCGGTCACCGGAAGCCATTGCCTGTCGATGGCTTTTATCCTGCTCTTGGCCTTGTAGTGGAATATCATGAGCGCCAACACCGCGAACGTGTCGGATTCTTCGACGATAAGCCAACGGTTTCCGGGGTGCCTCGGGGCGAACAGCGCCAACGATATGATGAGCGCCGCGCCGATTTGCTGCCTAGACATGGCTACAGTTTAGTCGTTCTCGAGGTGGATGAATTCGCACATGATAGAGCCAAGCGCCTGCTCAGGATCCCTGAAGACCAGGCCGTTGTAAGCCGCCGCCTTGCAAGCTTTATCGGCTGATTAATGGATATCAGGGCAATGGTGCAAAATGGCCAATGAACATCGCACCCCACGTCTTGCTGTCTTGATTGACGCAGACAATGCATCTTCCCGGATCGCACCGCGCCTCTTCGAAGAGATTGCAAAGATCGGTGAGGCAAGTGTCCGCCGTATTTATGGCGATTTCTCCGGGACCAGGCTTAAATCCTGGGCCGACGTTCTCGCAACTCATGCGATCAAGGCGCACCAGAACTTTGCTTACGCCAGCGGCAAGAATGCCTCGGATATTGCTTTGGTCATCGACGCGATGGATCTTTTGCACACCGGTCGTTTTGACGGGTTTTGCCTTGTCTCCTCCGACAGTGATTTTACCGGTTTGGCGTCGCGTATCCGTGAGCAGGGCATAGATGTCTACGGCTTCGGAGAGCAGAAAACTCCAGAGAGCTTCCGGCAAGCGTGTCGCCGCTTCATCTACACTGAGAACTTGCTGCCGGAGGCCCCAACGTCTGATGAGCCAGGCCGGCAGGATGCCCGTCCGGCTAATGTTAAGAAGTCGCCTACCGCTGCGGCACCTTTGATCCGAACTGCCATCTCACAGCTCGACGATGAAGGGGGCTGGGTGCCTTTAGGGCGGGTGGGCCAACGCCTTGCAGCACTCGCCTCAGACTTTGACCCCCGAACCTATGGTGAAAGCAAGCTGAGCGACCTGGTCGAGAAGGCCGGCGGCTTTGACTCACGCAGAACGGAGACCGGGCATTTGCAAATCCGGGTCTCTCCGTCAGGGAAGACGGGCCAACCTAAACCCAAAAAGGCAACAGCCGGATGAAAGCCCGGCTGCCCCTTGCGCTAACCAATACCTTTTCTGACGCCTTTGGGGCATGCGACCAATAATGTCGTACATGGGTCATATCAAAGCGCGATGAGCAGAAATCTTCGAACAAGCACCACTGATCCGATCCAGATCCCTACACTTTCGGCCGCATCAGGACGCATCGGCATCTCCTTCTGTCCAGGAAAACAAGGGCCTGCGCTCGCTGGCTTTACCTGGAAGCGTGATCTTGCGACCGATCTAGACGCGGTGCGTGGGTGGGGGGCTGTTGCCGTCGTCTCTTTGATTGAAAAGCACGAGATGGGTCTGCTGGGAGTCGCGGATCTGGAAGCTGCGGTTGTTGCGCGAGGGATGGAATGGCTTCATCTGCCGATCCCAGACATTACGGCTCCGGGCGAAGATTTCGAGCAAAGATGGCGGACGGCCGGAGCTCGGCTGCGCGGCTTGCTCATCAACGGGAACGGCATTTTCATCCACTGCCGCGGCGGGCTCGGCCGGGCCGGTACTGTGGCAGCGAGGCTGCTAATCGAACTTGGCCTTGCTGACGCTAGCAGTGCAATCGATCAAGTCCGCCGCGTCAGGCCTGGCGCAATTGAGACGACGGCTCAGGAAGATCATCTGCGAGAGATCGAGCGTATCTATGATCGGTCCTATGGCTGTTTGGTTGGGCTGGCGGTCGGAGATGCTGTGGGGACGACGCTCGAGTTCAAGCCGCGCGACAGCTATGCCCACATCACGGACATGGTCGGGGGAGGGCCATTCGGCTTGGATGCGGGGACCTGGACCGATGACACTTCCATGGCCCTGGCGCTGGGAGAAGCTCTGCTCGCCAGCGCAGCCATGGGCTCGGCTTTTGAGCCCGGAGAAGCACAACGGCGCTTTGTGGATTGGTGGAGGAACGGCGCCTTCAGTCCCACCGGGAGTTGCTTCGATATCGGGATCGCAACCCGGCAGGCCCTTTCTCGGTTCGAGCAAACGGGCGACCCGCTTGCCGGCTCGACCGATCCGTACTCAGCAGGCAACGGCTCACTAATGAGGCTCGCGCCAGTCGCGATCTGGGGGATACAGCAAGCTCCTGCAGTAGTGACGCGAGTAGCCCGCCGACAGAGCATGACGACGCACGCTGCAGATGCGTGCATCGAGGCCTGTGAAGCGTATGCACTGGTCTTGCGCGCGGCTATCCTAGGTGCCGGCCTTGAGCAGGCCCTGACGGTTCCCTCGGGCGAATATGGACCTGAGGTAGGTCCAATCATGGCCGGTAGCTGGCGCGGGAAAGCACGCGATCAGATTGCAAGCAGCGGATTCGTAGCGCACAGCCTCGAAGCAGCGATCTGGTCCGTGGCAAACACGACGAGCTTTGACGACGCAGTGCTGTTGGCAGCCAACCTCGGTGACGATGCCGATACCACTGCTGCCATTGCCGGGCAGTTGGCCGGCGCAATTTACGGCGCATCGTCGATCCGCCGATCATGGCTAGAAAAGCTGGCATGGCGCGACAAAATTGAGAATCTTGCGCGTAATCTGGCGTTCCCAGCAGTCGCGCCATCAAGCTAGCGTCGCGGCTGAGACACGGCATCGATCGGAAGGGTTGCTGCCCGGTCCGCATTGAATCCCGTGGGCGCATAAGGTGTCATTCTTGATGCCCTAAAGCTGAATTGGCGGATAATGGGTCAGCCTTGACGCTTTACACAACGCCGCCGGCAGCGGGATCAGACGGCAGGCTTGGCCCAATTACCTACAACGGGATCTAGGTCCCAGAAATACGTACGGGGTCCAAGCCTGCCTCCTCCGTCTGGAGGAACCGCGGTTTCGATTTGTCCGGATCAAACGAGGCGCCCGTCTTCCACATTGCCATCATGATCACAGCGAGCTTCCTTGCGACGGCAACGCGAGCTTTAAGAAATCCGATTTTGGTTGCCAGTTGCAGGCCCCAAGTGCGCAACGTACTTTCGGTTTTGATTGTGCGAAGCAGTACGGTGGCTGCTGTGATTAGGTGCGATCTGGTCAGCTTGTTTCCGTATCGGCTGATCCGGCCACGGCGCGCAGTGACGCCGGATTGATATAGATTCGGCGTGAGGCCGAGATAAGGTCCGACATCTCGATTGTTCTTAAATCGGTATGGGTCCCCTACGGCGCTGTAAAATGACAGCGCCGTGATTGTCCCAACGCCAGGAATTGTCTGAAATCTGGCGCAAACCGGGATGCTGGCGGCCATTGTGCGCATCTTTCGATCCATATCCAAGATATGAGAGCGCAGATCTTCTCCCATCCTGACCAGAGGATCCAAATCGACGCGGATCGTCACGCCGTTGGTGCTCAAAAGCCTGAGTT
Source organism: Sphingobium sp. FG125 (assembly GCF_057809795.1). Taxonomy (NCBI): domain Bacteria; kingdom Pseudomonadati; phylum Pseudomonadota; class Alphaproteobacteria; order Sphingomonadales; family Sphingobiaceae; genus Sphingobium; species Sphingobium sp. FG125. The sequence goes on along the minus strand of NZ_JBMDKQ010000027.1, from coordinate 26,382 downwards.
GGTTCGCGACTTCAGCCGCGAGCGATCCTCGCCCATTCAGGAGCTTGATGCTGGCACCGTGCAATCTGAAAATGGACTGGAGCAGCGCATCCGTCCTGGCTCGATGCTTTAGCAGGGTTCGACGGATGCTGATCATTATCCGGATGTCCTGGTGCTCCACCGGTTTGATGAAAACATGGGGACCGAAGGACTGCGCCAGTCGGCCAAGCTCAGCGAGACCTTTGGCATCGTTCGCATCAGTCTTTTGACGTCGGATCGCCAGGAATTTGCTTGATTTGCGAACGTCGACGACTTGAACGGGAAACCCGAACGAACGGAGATCCCGAACCATTTGAGTGCCGACACCGGCCTCGATCGTAACGGACTGGACTGGCTCAACGCCGAACCGTCGAAGGATATCTCTTATCGGAGCAGCGCGGGTCTCAGTTATAGCCTCGAAGAATACGTGTCCTTCGGCATCGACGAGGCAGACCGCAGTCTCCAGGTGGCCGGCGTCGAGGCCGACCCAGTAGCGCAGGTGCCGTGGCATTTTTGCTCCCGTGCGGCGTTTGCTTCCTTCGCTTGCCCTACTGACCTTGTCGGGGCTGTTCGACTAGGGTTCGTCCTCCGGCATGTGATATAGAGGTAGGAAATTGAAGGAGATGATAGGATGGAGCCGCGGGAGGCGTTGGATGGCCTAATCAGCGAGCGAGGAGAGACCTACGCTTCGATCTCACGCCTCCTCGGGAGAAACTCGGCGTACATCCAGCAGTTCATCAAACGAGGTTCTCCAGCCCGCCTTGACCAAAGCGACATAGCACTGCTGGCATTGCATTTTGACGTTCCCGTAGAGGTGCTGGGTGGAAAGGAGGGGCCAACAGTCGGGCAGCGCTCGATAGTCAAAGTCCCCTTGCTGAACGGGATAGGTAACGATTCACGCTCACAATGGCGGCTGGTTGATGCGGCTTGGCTAGGGCGGCTGTGTGATCAGCCAGCCAGTGCCGCAATCTTGCCAATTGTTGGTGAGGCGATGGAGCCGACCCTCTGCAATGGCGACGAGGTGATGATTAGACGAGTTCGCATCCAGGAGAGCGTGCGTGAAGGCCTTTATGCCATCCGTGGGTCTTCTGAAATCTTCGTGAGGCGGATAGCGATCGACCCAACGAAGAACCGTCTGACCGTTCTTACTGACCACCCCGCATATCCGAGCTGGCAGGGCATCCAGCGCAAGGGCGTCGATATTGTCGGCCGGGTGATCTGGATCGGAGCTCGGGTGGCCTAGCTGTCATTATGACACCGCGCTGCCTGAGGCTCTAAGCGGCCATCCCAGCGTGCGATGCTGGTGCGGAGCAAGATGGGTAGCAGTCGCGCTGGCTGGGAGGTGAAACGACGACTCGCTCAAGCGCAGTCGGACAAAGCGCAGGCCATGAATCTTTCACCGTGAACGCTGATGTGCGGAGGCTGAGCAGCCGCAGCGCCGAATTAGCGCGCTGCTACCTAGAGAGCTACCTAGCGCAAAAATGCTCTCAACCGCCCGATCCGGCGAGCTTCGTATCTGATTGAAAAGTAAGGGGAAGGTGGTGGACGCACTAGGGCTCGAACCTAGGACCCGCTGATTAAGAGTCAGCTGCTCTACCAACTGAGCTATGCGTCCACACCGGCAATCGGGCGGTCTGGATGACCAGTACCCGTTGGCGTGGGCGGGCAATTAGCAGCGTCATCGGGATTCGCAAACCCTAAATTGCGTTGCGGCGCAGAAATATTGCGTGGGGCGGCTTCAGCCCCAGTTGCCGGGGTTGCTGGCGCGGCTGTTGGAACGGTCGATCGCCATGATGATGCCCACGCACAGCATGACCGTCAGCATGGATGATCCGCCATAGGACATGAAGGGCAGGGGGATGCCCACAACCGGGGCCAGCCCCATCACCATCATCAGGTTGATCGCGACATAGAAGAAGATCGTCGTGGTCAGCCCCGCCGCGACCAGCCGGGCGAAGCGGTCGCTCGTGCGCATCGCCACGCGCAGGCCCCAGCGGAACAGCAGCATGAACGCGCCGATCAGCAACAGACCGCCAGCCATGCCCCATTCCTCCGCCATGGTGGCGAACACGAAATCGGTATGGCCTTCAGGCAGATAGTCGAGATGGCTTTGCGACCCCTGTAGAAAGCCCTTGCCCCAGATGCCGCCGGAGCCGATCGCGATCTTCGACTGGCTGATATGATAGCCCGCGCCCAGCGGATCGCTTTCCGGGTCCATGAAGATGAGGACGCGTTTTTGCTGATAGTCGTGGAGGAAGCTGAAGGCGATCGGCACGATCGCGGCCACAGTCAGCCCCGATCCGATGAACAGGCGCAGCGGCAGCCCGGCCAGGAACATCACGGTCACACCGCCCGCCAGGATCATCGTCGCAGTGCCCAGATCCGGCTGCACCAACACCAGCGCCCATGGCACGCCGATCAGCACCAGCGCGGGCCAGATCGCGTTCCAGCTGCGGATTTCCCCTACCGGCAGCCGCGCATAGAAGCGGGCGACCGCCAGCACGATGATCGGCTTCATAAATTCGGACGGCTGAAGCTGCATGAAGCCCAGATTGATCCAGCGCTGGCTGCCTCCCCTGACGCCACCGATCAGCTCGACAAGGACCAGTGAAATCAGCACCACAGAATAGGCAGGGAAGGCGAAGCGGGCGAAGATTTCCAATGGAATGCGGCTGAGCACCAGCGCCATGGCGGAAAAGATGCAGAAGCGCACCGACTGGTTGACCGCCCAGGGAAAGATATTGCCATTGGCGGCGCTGTACAGAACCAGGGTGCCAAAGCCTGCAATGGCAAGCAGCAGCGCCATGACGCGCCAGGGAAATTGGGTGATGGGTTTGGGGATGATACTCATTGCGCGTCTGCCACATTGCTGCCGGGCGGTGGCGGGACGTCATCTGCTTCATCGCGCGCTGCGGGCGCAGGCGGTTGCGCGGCGCTGTTGGATGCCTCCGCCGCATTGCTGGCATTGTCGGCGACCGGCGGCGGCACTTCGCCTTTCTCGATCGCGCGGGCCAGGCGGAATGCGCCCATCTGCCGCGCCTGCCGTTCGGTCGGTGTGCCGCCCCAGCCTTTTTCAAGCGTCTCCAGCTTCTCCATCGCCTTCTTGGGATCGAACAGATAGGATAGCGTATCGCTCGCGATCATCGGCGCATCCTCATTGCGGATCATATGCCCGCCATGTTCGATGATGCAGCCGACCGCATAGCGCGGATTGTCGAACGGCGCGAACCCCTGGAACAGCGCATGGTCGCGCAGCTTGAACGCCAGGGAGGCGTCGCGCCGCACCCCGCCTGCGCGCTCGGCCATGGTGATGCGCCGCACCTGCGCCGTGCCGGTCTTGCCAGCGATCAGCACATCGGGAATGGCCATGCGCGCGGCCCCGCCCGTGCCGCCACCATTCACCACCGCGCTCATCGCGTCACGAATGATCGCCAGATGCTCTTCCGACGCACCGACGGACGACGGCGCAGGCCGTTTCGCGCCATGCAGGAAATTGGGCATCAACTGCTTGCCGGTCGCCAGCCGCGCCGCCATCACCGCCATCTGCAACGGGTTGATCAGCATATAGCCCTGACCGATGGTGGCGTTCACCGTGTCGTAAACCTGCCATTTCTGGTCATATTTCTTCAGCTTCCAGGCCGGGTCCGGCACCGTGCCATAGCTCTGGCTAGGGAAGGGCAGGTCGAAGCGTTGCCCCATGCCGCACCGCCGCGCCATCGCCGCGATCCGGTCCATGCCGATGCGCTGGGCCATCTGGTAGAAATAAATGTCGCAGCTCTGGGCGATCGCCGTGCGCATATTGACCGCGCCATGGCCGCGCCGCTTGTGACAGTGGAACAGCGTATTGCCCACCCGCAGCGCGCCAGCGCACCCGACCGTCTCCTGCGGCCCGATGCCAGCCTCAAGCAGCGCCAGCGCCACCATCGGCTTCACCGTCGATCCCGGCGGATACAGCCCCTGCAACGTCTTGTTGCGCAGCGGCACATGGTCGTCCTGCGACAGCATCGCCCATTCCAGCTGGCTGATGCCGTCGGAAAAGCTGTTGGGGTCGAAACTGGGCATCGACGCCATGGCCAGCACATCGCCATTGGCGCAGTCCACCACGACCACCGATCCGCTCTGGGTCGCCAGCCGCCGCCCAGCATATTCCTGGAGCCCCGCGTCGATCGTCAGCTTGATCGAATGGCCCGGCGTGTCGGGCCGGGTCGTCAGTTCACGCACGATCTTGCCGCGCGCGGTCACTTCCACCCGCTTGGCACCGGGCTGACCGGTCAGATGCTCGTCGAACGCGCGCTCCAGCCCGTCCTTGCCAACCTTGAAGCCCGGCGTGATCAGCAGCGGGTTCTTGCGTTCCTTATATTCCTCCGCCGTTGCCGCGCCGACATAGCCCAGCAGATGGCCGACTGTGGACCCGGCGGGATAATGGCGCGAAAAGCCCTGGCTGGGCGCAACGCCGGGCAGGTCGGGCAGGCGCACGCTGACGGCGGCATATTGGTCGTAGGTTAGCTTGTCGGCGACCTGCACCGGGCGGAATCCGGCAGATTTGTCCAGTTCTTCGCGGATGCGATCGACCTCGTCCGATTCCAGGCTCAGCAATTGCGCCAGATGCTTCACCGTCGCATCGGCATCCACCACCCGTTGCGGGATCAGGTCGACGCGAAAGTCGGTGCGATTATTCGCCAGCGGCCGCCCGTTGCGGTCGATGATCCAGCCGCGGCGTGGCGGAATCAGCGTCAGGTTGACGCGGTTGCTCTCCGACAGCAGCGTATATTTCTCATTCTCCGCAATGCTGATCCACGCCATCCGCGCGGCCAGCATCGCACCGATCCCTCCCTGTATCGCCCCCAGCACCATGGTGCGGCGGGTGAAGGTAAAGGATTGGGCGGCTTCGGTAATGATCCTGTGCTTGGGGCCGGGAAATTTCATGCCATCACGCGCCAGCGGTCGATCCGCGCGCATTGCCGGACGACGAAGGGAAACAATAATATCGTCCAGAGCATCTGTGGCGCGACCAACAGGAACCTCACATCGCCTCCGCCGGTGATGCGGGCAAAGAACAACCCACCGGCCATGCAGAACATAATGGCGAAACCGGCGATCAACCAGTCCTGCCGGTAACTGCGCCATATCATGCGATGTTCGATCACGTCGATGCCCATCAGCATGACTGTCCACAGGAACATGGCGGACCCGATCGGCTGGCCGCTCATCACATCGTCGAACAAGCCGAGCGGCAGCCCGATCCACGCCCGCCACAATTCCGGGCGCAGCAATCGCCAGGACAGCAGCACCAGCAGGCCAAAGGGCGGCATCACCGGCGATTGCGCGATCAGCGGCAGCGCCGTGACCGTCGATCCCAGCATGACGGTGATCACCGGGATGCCCGCCAGCCGGAAGCGGGACGGGTTCCGCCCCAGGCGTGGCACATGGTAGAGATGCCGGTCGATCATGGCGTCGCGGCGTTACCCGGCTCAGCGCCCTGCGTCGGGGTGGGTACGGCAGGATCGGGCCGGATCACGACCTGCTCATAGGCGCGCTCGACCACGACCGCATCGACGCGCGAGGGGTTGGCGAGCGGGAAGCCCCAGGCGATCTCACCCTGCACCCGCACGATCACCGCGACCGGGATATTGGGTTGATAAATGCCGCCAATGCCCGATGTGACCAGCAGGTCGCCCGGCTTGAACGGATTGCGCCCCGCCGACAGCGCCCGGATTTCCAAGGATCCATCGCCAGCACCGGTCGAAATGGCGGGGATATTGTCGCTGGCTCGCCGCACCGGCACGATGCTGCCGGTGTCGGTCAGCAACAGGACGTCGGACGTGTTGGGCGTGGTGCTGTGGACGCGCCCGATCAGCCCCTCGGTCGCGCGCACCGGCATCCCCGGCTTGACCCCCTGCCAGCGGCCCGCGTTGAGGCGCGCGAAACGCCGCGCACTGCTGGACGATGAACTGATCAGCCGCGCCGTCAGCAATTGGCTGGCATCTTCGTCCACCAGCTTCAGCAACTTTTTGAGCCGCGCATTTTCCTGCGCCACCGCCTTGGCTTCGATGATCCGGTTGCGGTCCGCCTCGACCTGACGGCGCAGCGCCACATTCTGCGATCCAGCACGCCAATAAGCGGCCAGAACCTCATCGACGGAGCTGACCCCGCTCACCATATTTTTCAGGCCCGCCGACACAGGGCGCGTCACTTCGGCCGTGACCGCGCGAATCCCTGCAAAACCTGTGGGATCGAAAATCGCGACGATAACCAGCAACAGCCCGATGGCTGCGCCGGTGATCGCCACCACATAGCTGGCGAACAGGCTATATTGCGCCTTCCGGTTGTGTCCGGGGCGGCGGCTGGGTGGCCGCGCCATCACCGCGTCCCTTTCGCTCTGGCCTACCGATCAGGCGGTTTGCAATACACCCCGGAAGATCGGATCTTCCATCGCGCGGCCAGTGCCGATCGCAACGCAGGTCAGCGGATCTTCGGCGATGGTGACGGGCAGGCCGGTCTCGTCGCGCAGTTCGTCGTCCAGCCCCTTCAACAGCGCGCCGCCGCCTGTCAGGACGATGCCCTGATCGACAATGTCGGCGGCCAGTTCAGGCGCGGTATTTTCGAGCGCAATCCGCACGCCTTCCACGATGGTGCTGATCGGCTCGGCCAGCGCATCGGCAATCTGGCCCTGATTGATGCTGATTTCCTTGGGCACGCCGTTCACCAGGTCGCGGCCCTTGATATGGATCGTCTCGCCCACGCCATCGGCGGGCGACTGGGCGATGCCATATTGCTTCTTGATCCGTTCCGCCGTCGCTTCACCAATTAGCAGGTTATGATGGCGACGTACGAAGGATACGATCGCCTCGTCCATCTTGTCGCCGCCCACGCGGACGCTGGTGGTATAGGCCAGGCCGCGCAGTGACAGCACAGCCACTTCGGTCGTGCCACCGCCAATATCGACCACCATCGAACCGATCGGCTCGGTCACGGGCATGTCGGCACCGATCGCGGCGGCCATCGGTTCCTCGATCAGGAACACCTGCCGCGCGCCGGCGTTGCTGGCTGCATCGCGAATGGCGCGGCGCTCTACGCTGGTGGAGCCTGACGGCACGCAGATCACGATTTCAGGTGCGCGCCAGGGGCTGTGCTTGCCGCCATGCACCTTGGTGATGAAATGCTTGATCATCTGTTCGGCGACATCGATGTCGGCGATCACGCCGTCCCGCAAGGGCCGGATCGCCTCGATCGAATCCGGGGTCTTGCCCATCATCAGCTTGGCATCGACGCCGACCGCCTTCACCCGCTTCACACCGTTCAGCGTTTCGACCGCCACCACTGACGGTTCGTTCAATACGATGCCGCGACCGCGCACATAGACCACCGTGTTGGCGGTGCCCAGGTCAATGGCCATATCCTGCGAAGTGAATTTGAAGAGACGCGAGAAGATCGACATGCCTTATCCTGTATCGCCCGCCGTCCCCGCGACGCGACTGGGGACCGGTCGGAAAGCTGTTCCGTTCGTCCGCTGCGCCGCATGGCTTCTGCCCTGTTCAGTTATCCTGTGCAGTGCAAAATATTTGGCGTCGCGGGTCGCGGAAAGCGACCGATTGGGCTAGTCCCTAATCAATGTCAATACGCCGCCTGCCCGAACATCTGGTCAATCGTATCGCTGCCGGTGAAGTGGTCGAAAGACCCGCCAGCGCGCTCAAGGAAATCGTCGAAAACGCTTTGGACGCTGGCGCGACTCGCATCGCCATTCGCCTGTCCAACGGAGGCCTCGACCGGATCGAGGTGAGCGACGATGGCAGTGGCATGGATTCGGCGGATATGGCGCTGGCGCTGGAGCGGCACGCCACGTCCAAAATGCCCGACGACCATGCCATTGAAAATGTGGCCACTCTGGGTTTTCGTGGCGAAGCGCTCCCGTCCATCGCCAGCGTCGCCCGCCTGTCGATCGACAGCCGGCGGCAGGGGGGCGACGGCTGGAACCGCACGGTCGATAATGGCCAACTGGTGGCGGAGGGACCAGCCGCGCTCCCCCCCGGCACCCGCGTCACCATCGAACAGCTCTTCGCCAAAGTCCCGGCCCGCCGCAAATTCCTGCGCTCGGCCAAGGCCGAATATGCCGCCTGTCTCGACATCGTCCGCCGTCTCGCAATGGCACATCCCGCCGTCGCTTTCGCACTGGAACATGACGGTCGCCGCACGCTGGGCGTGCAGGCGGGCGACGCGCGGGAGGAACGGGTGGCCGCGCTTACCGACCGGGCGCTGGCGGAAAACCATGTCATCGTCAGCCTGGAACGCGAAGGCGTCCGCCTCTCTGGCGTCGCGTCCATCCCCACCTACAATCGGGGCGTTGGCGATCATCAATATCTGTTCGTCAATGGCCGCCCGGTGCGCGACCGGCTGCTGATCGGCGCGCTGCGCGGTGCCTATGCCGACATGCTGGCACGCGACCGGCATCCCGTCGTCGCCCTGTTCCTCGACGTGCCGCCGCTCGACGTGGACGTCAACGTCCACCCCGCCAAGACCGAGGTGCGCTTCCGCGATCCCACGATGATCCGGGGCATGATCGTCTCCGGCCTGCGCCGCGCGCTCGACGAACAGGGCTTTCGTTCGGTCCAGAACGCCGATCCCGCCTCACTTTCCGCCTGGCGCGCCGAACCCGTCTCGCCAACGCCCATCGGCGCGATGCCTATCTTCGACGCCGCATCGGTCAGCTACAACCCGTCGGCCTCCTCCTTCGGCGATCGCCGGTCGAACTTCATGACCCCGCCGCCCCAGGCCCGTGCCGAACCCGCCATGGCCCCCGCACCCGAAGGCCAGAGCTTCCCGCTCGGCGTCGCCCGCGGCCAGGTCGCACGCACCTATATCGTCGCGGAAGCGGAGGATGGCCTCGTCATCGTCGACCAGCACGCCGCCCATGAACGGTTGACGCTGGAACGGATGCGCCGGGCGATGGAGGGGCAGGGGGTTGCATCGCAAGCGCTGTTGCTCCCGGAAGTCGTCGAACTGGAAGAACCCGCCTGCGACCGGCTGGAAGCCCGCGCCGCAGAATTGCGCGACTTCGGGTTGGAGTTGGAACGCTTCGGCCCATCAGCGATGCTGGTCCGCGCGGTCCCGGCGATGCTCGGCCAGTCCGACGTACAGGGGCTGGTCGCAGACCTTGCCGACGATCTCGCCGCCTATGACAGCGCCCTGTCGCTCAAAGAGCGCCTCGACCTCGTCGCCGCGACCATGGCCTGCCACGGATCAGTCCGCGCAGGCCGCGTCCTGAGCGTCGCGGAAATGAACGCCTTGCTCCGCGAAATGGAAGTGACGCCGCGCTCCGGCCAATGCAACCATGGCCGCCCGACCTGGGTGAAGCTGGGCCATGGCGACATAGAAAAATTGTTCGGAAGGAAGTGATCCGATGACCATCCTCGCTGCCTTGTTACTGGTCGCTGCCACGGAATGCACCACCCCGGCACCACTGGCCGAACCTTGGACCAGTTGGACCCAGAGCGGTCAGACCAGGGCTGGCGCACAAGCCCATGGCGCACCCACGCTGATTCTGGGCAAGCCGGTCGTCGCAACCCTCACGCCCGCCGCCCATGTCCAGTTCGCTACGCCGCCGGGCAATGGCGCAAAGGAGGGGCATGGCGGCCTCTTCACCCTGTCGCTCAAACAAGCCGCGCGGGTCGGGATTGCGCTCGATAGCCCAGCCTGGGTCGATGTCGTGACCGGCACCACCACCGTCGCCTCGACCGAACATGGCCATGGCCCGGCCTGCTCCGGCATCCGCAAGATCGTCTGGTTCGACCTGCCAGCCGGGCGGCATCTGGTGCAGATCGCCGGATCGAAGCCCGCAACCGTCCGGGTAATGGCGGCGGACGCGAAGGCGAACCAGCCGGTCGAATAGCCTTACAAAATCCCCCCCCCAGGGGAGGATAAAAGAGCGCGCCCCCTATCCCAAATTCAAACCGGCCGCGTCCGCCACATCGCGATCGGGATCATCGACAGCACCGGCTTGTCGTCCTGATTGAAGATCGTCACCTTGCTGCGCACAATCCCCATTTCCGGGCGGCTTTGCGACGCTTTCTTGTCGATCACCTCGCTGGTGCCGCGCAGCGTATCCCCAGGGCGCACCGGGCGCAGCCAGCGCAGTTCGTCCACGCCCATCGCGCCCAGGCTCGCCGCCTGCCGCCCCGGATTGCGCTGTATTTCGGCTACAAACATTTTCATCATCAAGGCTGTGCTGTGCCACCCGCTGGCCGACAATGTGCCGAAATGCGTAGCCGCCGCCGCCTCGTCGGACAAATGGAACGGCTGCGGGTCGAACTCCGCGGCAAAGGCGATCGTCTCCTCCCGGCTCACCGTCAGCGGGCCGAAGGCGAAGCTGTCGCCCACCTCTACATCCTCGAAATAGACCGTCGCGTCCGTCATGGCATTTCCTTTCGCAACGGACCTACTGCCAGCTTACGTTTACGTCAATGTCAGCCGATCTGGAGCGAGGGCTGGCCACGCGGCACTGTCATCGTCGCCCGCGTGCTGATCGCGCCGCCGGGCGCGGACACCTGATCCATCACCCGCGCCTTGGTCGTCCAGGCGTCGGGCGTCACTTCGCAAACCAGATAGCCGCGCTGGTCGTTGATGAATTTCAGCTCCGGGTTGTTTTTGAGCATAACATCGCTGCCAGTCCGCCGGTCCGATCCGTTGCCGCCCGACGAGATCGAGGTGGACACAAATTCCACCGCCACCGTCTTGTCGCCATTGTCCAGCAGCCCGGCGAAATTTTGATGCTCGTCGCCTGTCAGCACCACGACATTGTCCAGCCCGCGCATCTTGCCCAGCAACCGGTTGCGCGGCGCGCTATAGCCGGCCCAGCTGTCGATATTATAGATTTTCGCCTTCTCGTCCGCATAGCGTCGCCGGTCGAGCGACATCATCATCACCTGCTGCGCCAGGCAATTCCACTTCGTCCGCCCGCGCGTCATGTTGCGCATCAGCCAGCTTTCCTCCTCGGCGGAAATCACCTGCGCCTTGCTGTCGTCAATGCCGGGGCAATAGGGTTTGAACCCGTCATCGCATGGCTGGTCGCTGCGGAAGGATCGTGTGTCGAGAAAGTCGATCGACAGCAGATCGCCAAAGCGCGCTTCCCGATACATATTGGTGATAATGCCATCGCGCGGCAGCATCGCCGCCCGCACCGGCATATATTCATACCAGACCTGCAATCCCGCCTGACGACGCAGGCGGAATATCTCCGGCGGGACATCCTTCCAGTTGCGGTCGCCGGTCCAGTTATTCTCGACCTCATGATCATCGAAGGTCGAAAACCATGTGTGCTTGGCGCGCGCCGCCTGCAAATCATAATCGCTCAGATATTGGGCATAGCGCAGCCGATAGTCCGCCACGTCGAAACAATCCTGGCCGATATGATGGCGAATCTGGTCCTCCGGCAGCCCGTCCTTGTCATAGTCCGGCCCGCGCTGCTTATATTCATAGATGAAATCGCCATAATGATAGACGAAATTCAGGTCATCCTCGCGCGCCAGATGGCGGAAGGCGGTGAACAGCCCATCCTCATAATTTTGGCAGCCCGCCACGCCGAATTTGAGGGCAGAGGGGCTGGCCGACGCCAGCGGCAAGGTGCGCGCGCGCCCGCGCGACGACTGGTCGCTGCCCAGCGAAAAACGATACCAATAGGGGCGATCAGGCTGCAATCCCGCCACATCGACATGGACGCTATGGCCCAGTTCCGGCCGCGCGGTTGCCTCGCCCGATGCCACGATCGTTTTGAACCGGTCGTCGCTCGCCACCTCCCATTTCACCGGCAGCGGCACCATCGGCATTCCGCCATGCGGATCGAACGGCTTGGGAGCGAGCTTCGTCCAGATGACGAAGCCGTCCGCCGCCGGATCACCCGACGTCACCCCCAAGGCGAAGGGATAGCCCGCAAACCAGCTCTGCGCCTTCAACAATGCAGGCGCGCCGATCAGCGGCGCAGTGGTGGCAACGGTCAGTAACTGGCGACGGGAAAACATGGCGGCGACCTTCTGTGAAGCTGTTTTACAACTGTCTCTTAGCCTGCTGATCTAGCCGCGCAATATGACAGAGATATGCAGCCCCTCAGACGATCCAGCCGCAGAGCACCCGCCACGCCTGCGCCTTTTGCGCGCGTGACAATGTCGCATGAGCGCCGCTGGAGGAGGGCAGGTCGATCAGCGTCAGGTCATCCCGCGCGCCCAATTGCCGCCGCCCGTGCAGCGCCGCCATCTTGCCGTTGAACGCCACCGCCTGCAACGCAGGCAGAGCGGCGACGAAAGTGCTTAGATCGCGCATGTCCGCATCGCTGATCGCGCTGTCCAGACTGCCGGGCCGGGTGGCACTGGCCATCACATCCCAAAGCCCCACACCCCGCGCCCGCAACCGCGCGAGCCGCAGCGCATAGGGCTGTCCAACCAATTCCTCACCCAGCACATCACCAATCAACGCCCAGAAAGCATTGCCCCGATGGGCATAATATTCCTGCCGTGCGATCGACACATCGCCCGGCAGGCTGCCCAGGATCAGCAACCGGGTGTCAGCATCGACGCTGGGTGGAAAGGCTGCCTTGCGCTGGATCGCACCCTCCCAAACCGTCACCCCAGCGCAGGCTGGGGTCTCAGGCGTTCGCGCGCTGCCTCACGAGGCCCCAGCCTGCGCTGGGGCGACGGACGAAGTTTACACGTTAAACCGGAACAGCATGATGTCGCCATCCTGCGTGACATAGTCCTTGCCTTCCGACCGCCACTTGCCCGCTTCCTTGGCCCCGGCCTCGCCATTGAACTGGACATAGTCGGCATAGGCCATGGTTTCGGCGCGGATGAAGCCTTTTTCGAAATCGGTGTGGATCGCGCCCGCCGCCTGCGGCGCCTTGGACCCCTTATGCACGGTCCAGGCGCGCGCTTCCTTCGGCCCCACGGTGAAGAAGGTGATCAGGCCCAGCAATTCATACCCCGCCCGGATGATCCGCGCCAGGCCCGCTTCGGTCAGGCCCAGGGCTTCGAGATATTCGCCCCGTTCCTCGACCGGCATGGTCACCAGTTCCGCCTCGATCGCCGCCGACACGATGACGGCGCTGGCATTTTCCGCCGCCGCCTTCTCGAACACCCGCTTGGAAAAGGCATTGCCTTCGGACGCCGCAGCTTCCTCGACATTACAGACATACAGCACCGGCTTGGCCGTCAGCAGTTGCGCCTGCGCGAACAGCCGTTCCTCTTCCTCGTCACGCGGCTTGGTCAGCCGAGCAGGCTTGCCATCGCGCAGCAATTCCAGCGCCTGGCCCAGCACAGCGGCGGCAGCCTTGGCTTCCTTGTCACCCTGCGCGCCCTTCTTGAGCAGGTTCGGCACCCGCTTTTCCAGGCTCTCCAGATCCGCCAGCATCAATTCGGTCTCGACCGTCTCGGCGTCGGCGATCGGATCGACCTTGCCCTCGACATGGGTGATGTCGTCATCCTCGAAACAGCGCAGCACATGGACGATGGCGTCGGTCTCGCGGATATTGGCCAGAAACTGGTTGCCCAGCCCTTCGCCCTTGGACGCGCCCCGCACCAGACCCGCAATGTCCACGAAGGCAAGCTGCGTCTCGATAATCTTCTGCGACCCGCCAATCTTGGCGATCGTCTCCAGCCGGGGGTCCGGCACGGCCACGCGGCCCTCGTTCGGCTCGATCGTGCAGAAGGGATAGTTCGCCGCCTGCGCCGCCTGCGTCTCGGTCAGCGCATTGAACAGGGTGGACTTGCCCACATTGGGAAGCCCGACGATACCGCAACGAAAACCCATTTGACTGCCTTCACTTCATATCCGATGGCGCGCCCGATAGCGGTTTCAGTCCCTATTGGCCAGCATCTCCATCAGGTAATGACGCTGGGCGCATCCATGCCGGTATAGCCGCTAATGTCCGCCAGTTCCTGCGCAGCCGCCACCAGCGGTGCCAGCGCATCGCCCGTCGCCAGCGCCAGATCGCCGTCAGGGGCCATGTAGCGCTCGATATAGACGCGCAGGGTGGCCCCTTGCGTGCCGGTGCCCGACAGGCGGAACACGACCCGCGATCCGTCATCGAACAGGATGCGTACGCCCTGATGGCTGCTGACCGATCCGTCGGTCGGGTCGGTATAGGCAAAATCATCGGCGGCGCTGATCGTGCCGCCGCTGTTGCTGGTTCCTGCCAGACTGTCGAGCTTGCCGCGCAGCGCCGCCATCAGCGCATCGGCCCGGTCGGTGGCGATCGCTTCATAATCATGCCGGGCATAATAGTTGCGGCCATAGGTCGCCCAATGATCGGCCATGATCGCCGCGACGCTCTGCTGGCGCACCGCCACGATGTTCAGCCACAGCAGCACCGCCCATATGCCGTCCTTCTCGCGCACATGGTCGGACCCGGTGCCAGCGCTTTCCTCGCCGCAGATCGTCGCCATGCCCGCGTCGAGCAGATTGCCAAAAAATTTCCAGCCGGTCGGCGTCTCATAAAGCGGAACGCCCAGTCTCTCCGCCACCCGGTCGGCCGCGCCGCTGGTCGGCATCGACCGCGCAATACCTTTCAGGCCCGCCTTATAGCCCGGCGCGAGATGGGCGTTCGCCGCCAGCACCGCCAGCGAATCCGACGGCGTCACATAGCAATGCTGTCCGATGATCAGGTTGCGGTCGCCATCGCCATCCGACGCCGCACCGAAATCGGGCGCGTCGGGGGCCATCATCCGGTCATACAATTCCTTGGCGTGGACCAGATTGGGGTCGGGATGATGGTGGCCGAAATCGGGCAGGGGGGTGCCGTTCATCACCGTGCCGGACGGCGCACCCAGCCGCCGCTCGAATATCTCGACCGCATAGGGACCGGTCACCGCGCTCATCGAATCGAAGGCGAGGGTAAAGCCGCCTGCGATCATCGCCCGGATCGCGCCGAAATCGAACAATTGCTGCATCAGATCGGCATAGAGGGTGACCGGATCGACCACCTCGACCAGCATGTCGCCCATTTGACTGGTGCCGATACTGTCCAGGTCGGTGTCGGCGGCCTCAAGGATGCGATACTGGTCGATGGTCAGCGTCCGCGCGTGGATCGCGTCGGTCACCTTCTCCGGCGCGGGGCCGCCATTGCCGACATTATATTTGATCCCGAAATCCTCGTCCGGCCCGCCCGGATTGTGACTGGCCGACAGCACCAGCCCGCCAAACGCACCCGATGACCGGATCAGGTGCGACGCGGCTGGCGTGGACAAAATCCCGCCTTGGCCCACCAGCACCCGGCCAAAGCCATTGGCCGCCGCCATTTTCAGGACGATCTGGATAACCTCACGATTGAGATACCGCCCGTCGCCGCCCACCACCAGCGTCTGCCCGGCAAAGCCATCCAGGCTGTCGAACACCGACTGGACGAAATTTTCGGCATAATGGGGCTGGGCAAAGATCTTCACCTTCTTGCGCAGGCCCGACGTGCCCGGCTTCTGGTCGGTAAACGGCGTGGTCGAAACTGTCTGAATCACCCGGTAATCCCCTGCATAACGCAATACCCCGCACCCTTATGGCCTTGGATGGCCATTGGGTGCAATGTTGGGATGTTCATAAAATCCTCCCCTGCAAGGGGAGGGGGACCGCGCCCGAAGGGCGTGGTGGAGGGGTGTCGCGCTATCGATAGGGCAACACCCCTCCGTCTGGCCTCCGGCCATCCACCTCCCCTACAAGGGGAGGATGGGCGTCAGCCATTCAATCCGCCAGCCGCAGCGCGACCTCGTTCATGAACCGGGCATCGTCATTCTTGGCGAGCCATTCCGCTTCCGCGCCGATCGCGCCCAGCATGTCGGCCAGCGCGTCGCTCTCGCTCTTGTGATAATTGCCCAGCACATAGTCATGCACCCGGTCCTTATGCCCCGGATGACCGATGCCGATCCGCACCCGGCGGAAATCCGCGCCGATATGGGCGTCGGTGGATCGCAGGCCATTATGCCCGGCATTGCCGCCGCCGCGCTTCACCTTCACCTTCATCGGCGCCAGGTCCAACTCGTCGTGAAAGACGGTGACGTCCTGCGGCTCCAGCTTGTAGAAGCGCATCGCCTCACCGACGGCGCGCCCGCTTTCGTTCATGAAGGTCGCCGGTTTAAGCAGCAATATCTTCTCCGGCCCGATCCGCCCTTCCTGGGTCCAGCCCTGGAACTGCTTGCGGGGCGGGGAAAAGCGATACAGGTCCGCGATCAGGTCTGTGACCATGAAGCCGACATTGTGCCGGTGCATCGCATATTGCGCGCCCGGATTGCCCAGACCCACCCAGATTTGCATGATCCCTGCTTCCTTCACGACAAAACCCCGTTCGCCCTGAGCGAAGTCGAAGGGGCCGCCTGAACGAAGTGAAGGCACTTCGCTTCGCTCAGGGACAGGCTTCGACTTCGCGCAGCCCGAACGGGGCTTAGGTCAGTCCGAGAAAAAGGCTTATTCGCCTTCCGCTTCCGCTTCCGCCTCAGGGCCGGCGCTCTTGAGAGCCGACGGCGCAACGATGGTCGCCAGGGTGAAGTCGCGATCGTCGATCGCGGTCTTGGCACCCTTGGGCAGCGTCACCGCGCTGATGTGGATCGAATCGCCGACTTCAAAGCCGGTGAGGTCGACCACGACATCTTCGGGGATTTCGGCGGCATCGACGATCAGCTCGACATCATGACGAACGACGTTCAGCACGCCGCCCTTCTTGAGGCCGGGCGACGCATCTTCATTCTCGAAGCGCACGGGAACGTTGACATGCACGGTGGCATGTTCCGAAACGCGCAGGAAGTCGGCGTGCAGCGGACGGTCCGAAACGGGGTGGAAAGCCACATCCTTGGGCAGGGTGCGGACGGTCTTGCCGTTCACTTCGACCATGATGACCGAATTGAAGAAGTGGCCGGTGCCGAGCAACTTGTTGAGGAGCTTTTCCTCGACATGGATCGACAGGGGTTCTTCGTTCATTCCATAGATGACGGCGGGTACGCGGCCCTCACGGCGGAGGGCGCGGGAGGCTCCCTTGCCTGCCCGATCGCGTGCCTCGGCCGACAGCGTAAGCTGCTCGCTCATTGCGTGTCTCCAAAAGCTGGTTTGAGTTACTTTTCCCGCCACGCCTCCAGGGATGACCATAGCGGGAGCGCGGCCTTTAGCAGAAAAGTGCGCGATTGCAAGGTGGGGCGGTAACGACCCCATCCGTTCGCCCTGAGCGAAGTCGAAGGGGCTGCTGAGCGTAGCGAAGCACTTCGCTGCGCTCAGCGGAAGGCTTCGACTTCGCTCAGCCCGAACGGACTGATGTCTCACTGCACCCGCGTCACCGCAAACCCGCGCGCCTTCAGCAACTCGATCAGATTCTCCCGCCCCGTCAGATGCCCGGCCCCCACCGCAATGAACGGCGTGCCCTTCATCGGTTCGATCGCCTTCACCCAGTCGCGGTTGCGCGCCACCAGCACCGCTTCCTCGACCATCGGGTCGGGCTGCTCGCCATTCTCATCTTCCTTGGCGATCGCGTCCATGTCGCCAGTGGTCCATGCTTTGAGGATACGATCATATAGCCCCTTCATATCCTTGGCCTCATGCACGGTCTGCACCAGCAGGCGCGATTGCGCGGCTTGCGGCAGCGTATCGAACGCACCAAATTGCCGCTCGATCGTTTCCAGCCCGCCAATCGGCTTGCCAGCCTTCTTGAAGGCCGCGATCAGCACTGGCTCCACCCCGTCATCCTGACTGACGCCCAGCCCCTGTTGCGTCGCTGCCGACAGCAGCATCGCCGCCGCCCAGCTTTCGTATCCCGACAAGAGTTGCGTACTGGTCCCGCCTTCGCTGATCGCCTTGTTCAGCGCCGCCTGTTCCTCTTCTGGCACCCGACGGTCGAGCGGCGGCAGGCCGGGGCTACGGCCCATGGACTCGAACAGGGCCAGCGTTTTCTCCTCATCCTGCAAGTCCGCCGCCTCCAGCACCAGCCGGTCGGCCTTCGCCATCGCCTCGCTGATCGTCGGCGTTTCCCACTTTACGCCCTTGGGCAGTACATGGATGGTGCCGAACAGCCACCCCTTCATCTCGCCGCGCTGCACCTGCCACAGCGCCGGGCCGCCCTTGGCGACGGGGGCGGGGGCAGGATCGCTGCCACATGCGGCAACCAGCGTCAGCGCACAGAGCGCCAGAAATTGGGTGAACAGACGCATCGGCACTTACTCCTTCACCCGCCGGGTCGCGATGCCCAGCGCCTTCAACTGATCCTGCACGCTGCCCTTGCCCGCCAGATGCCCCGCACCGACCGCCACGAACACCGTGCCGGGCCGGTCCATCCGCGCCTTGATCCACTTTGCCCAATTGGCATTACGCCCGATCAGCAGCACCTGCGCCAGTTGCGGCGTGGCCTCCAGCGACTCGTTCATCGACTTCGCCAGCTTCTTGGGGTCGCCCGCCTGCCAGTAGCGCAGCAGGCTTGCAAACTCGCCCTCCATCTCCGGCAGGCCATCGACCGTCGCGTTCAGAAACTCGACCTGTTGCGCCATCGGCAGCGTGGCGAAGAAATCGAGTTGCTGCTCGACCGTCTCCAGCGCCTCGACCCGCTTGCCCGCCTTCACCGCCGCCGCGCGCAAGACCTTCTCCGCGCCCAGATCGGCCTGATAGCCCAGCTTCTGGAGCGGCGCGACCGAAAGGGCCATGCCCGCCATCCACGGGGCAAAGCGCTCGAACGCCTGCCACGGCATCGCATTGGCCGCCATCGCCGCGCGATATTTGTCCCGCGCCGCACCGTCCAGCCGGTCGGACAAGGCAATGCTGTCCTGCGCCATCGCCTTGCTCGCCATGACAGCGCCCATGACATTGGGGTCGTCCGGCTCGACAATCTCCAGCACCAGATCGTCCGCCCGGTCGAACGCCGCCTTCACCCCGCCGCGGAACCAGTCGATCCCCGGCTTCATCACATGAACGGTGCCGAACAGATAGATGGTCGTGTCGGCATCGCGCACCCGCCACACCGCGGGCGTGGCCATGGCGGTGGCGGGCGGGGCAGGGCGCGCCTGCGCCACGCCACTCATCATCAACAGCGCAGCGGCGCATAAACGGAGCATCTTCATGCCCCACCCATGCGGGCAGGGCAGCCCAAGGGCAAGCCGGTTAACGCTGATTTACGCGCCTTTCCCTTGACCGTTTCAGCCCCATACGCCAATGCGCGACGCCAAGCTAAACCGTCATATCGCAAGGATCCCCCGTGGCCGAAGGCAAAGCGCTTTCCTTCCAGGACCTCATCCTGACCCTCCATGCCTATTGGGGGAAACAAGGTTGCGTCATCCTCCAGCCGCTGGACATGGAAGTCGGCGCGGGCACCTTCCACCCCGCAACAACGTTGCGCGCCCTCGGCCCAAAGCCGTGGAACGCCGCCTATGTCCAGCCCAGCCGCCGCCCGACCGATGGCCGCTATGGCGAAAACCCCAACCGGCTCCAGCATTATTACCAATATCAGGTGATCATGAAGCCGTCGCCTGCGAACCTGCAAGACCTTTATCTGGGGTCGCTGGTGGAGATCGGCATCGACCCCCTCGTCCACGACATCCGCTTTGTCGAGGATGACTGGGAAAGCCCGACGCTGGGCGCCTGGGGCTTGGGCTGGGAAGTCTGGTGCGACGGCATGGAAGTCAGCCAGTTCACTTACTTCCAGCAAATGGGCGGCTATGACTGCAAGCCGGTCGCGGGCGAACTCACCTACGGCCTTGAACGGCTGGCCATGTATATTCAGGGCGTCGACAGCGTCTATGACCTGAAATTCAATGACGCTGGCGTTACCTATGGCGACGTGTTTCTCGAAAATGAGAAGCAGATGTCGAAATGGAATTTCGAGGTCGCCGACACCGAAAAACTGTTCCGCTGGTTCAAGGATTGCCAGTCCGAATGGCGCCAGTGCATCGACAATGGCGTCCCGCTGGCCGCGTTCGAGCAGGCGATCAAGGCCTCCCACACCTTCAACCTGCTCCAGGCCCGCGGCGTCATCTCGGTCCAGGAACGCGCCAGTTACATGGGCCAGGTCCGCGACATGGCCAAAGGCAGCTGCGAAGCATGGATGCAGAGCAACGGGTGGGCTGCGTGATGGGCACAAGTTTTAACCCGTTCGCCCTGAGCCTGTCGAAGGGCTCCACTGAGCCGAAGGCGAAGTGCCTTCACTGCGTTCAGGGGAGGGCTTCGACAAGCTCAGCCCGAACGGTTTGGGATGCAACACATGACTGACTTCCTCCTCGAACTGCGCTGCGAGGAAATTCCCGCGCGTATGCAATTGAAGGCCAGCGACGATCTCGCCCGCCTGTTTACCGAGGAACTGGCCAAATCCGGCCTCACCCCCGGCGCGATCGACAGCTTCGTCACGCCCCGCCGCTTGGCGCTCATCGCCCGCGACCTGCCGCTGCAAACCGCTGCCGTCAGTGAAGAGCATAAAGGCCCGCGCACCAGCGCGCCGCCGCAAGCGCTCGAAGGCTTCCTCCGCAAGACCGGCCTGACCCAGGACCAGCTGGAGGATCGCGACGGCATCTGGTTCGCCGTGGTGAACAAACCCGGCCGCGCCACCGCCGACGTGCTGGCACAGGCCATCCCCGCCATCATCCGCGCCTTCCCCTGGCCCAAATCCATGCGCTGGGGCAGCGCCAGCCAGACCACCGAAAGCCTGCGCTGGGTCCGCCCGTTGCAGGGCATCGTCGCGATCTTGGGCGAAGATTTGATCCCTTGCGAAGTGGACGGCATCCAGTCCGGCTACGCGACCATCGGCCACCGCTTCCACCATCATGGCGCGATCACCATTGGCAGCGCGCATGACTATGCCGAAAAACTGCGCGCCTGCCACGTCATCGTGTCGCATCAGGAACGCCACTCGATCATCGCGGAAAAGTCGGCACAGGCCGCCGCCGCCCACGGCTACACCGTGGTCGAGGACAAGGGACTGATCGCGGAAAATGCAGGGCTAACCGAATGGCCGGTCCCGCTGCTCGGCGATTTCGACCCCGCCTTCCTGGAAGTCCCGCCCGAAGTCATCCAACTGACCCTGCGCATCAACCAGAAATATTTTGTCCTGCGCGACGGGCAGGGCAAACTCGCCCCCGCCTTCATCTGCACCGCCAATATCGAGGCGAAGGATGGCGGCGCCGCGATCATCGCGGGCAACCGCAAGGTGCTTGCCGCGCGGCTCAGCGACGCGCGCTTCTTCTGGGAACAGGACCGCAAGACGGCGCTGGCGGACCATGCGCAGAAACTGGAACGCATCACCTTCCACGAAAAACTCGGCACAGTCGCCGACAAGGTCGAGCGGGTGGCAAAGCTGGCCCGATGGCTGGTGGAAGAGGGCATCGTCACGGAAAAGCCCCTCCCCTTCAGGGGAGGGGTTGGGGTGGGGCTTCTCGCCGAAACGCAGCGCGTGGGGCAAGGCCCCACCCCCAACCCCTCCCCTGAAGGGGAGGGGCTAGAAAAAGCGCAACTCGCCACCCTCGCCGAACAGGCCGCCCGCCTCTGCAAAGCCGACCTCGTCACCGAAATGGTCGGCGAATTCCCCGAACTGCAAGGCATAATGGGCGGCTACTACGCCCGCGCCGAAGGCCTGCCGGACGCCGTAGCCGACGCCATCCGCGACCATTACAAGCCGGTCGGCCAAGGGGATGACGTGCCGACCGCGCCGGTCACGGTGGCGGTGAGTTTGGCGGATAAGCTGGATACGATTTCCTCATTTTTCGAGATTGGGGAAAAGCCCACAGGTTCGAAGGATCCATTCGCGCTGCGCCGTGCCGCACTCGGTATCATTGCAATCGTTCGCGAAAGTTCGCTGCGCCTTGATATCGTGCTTGCTGCTTTCGTGTCGCTGATTCCGGCGCTAATCGCAGCGCAGCAGGAACGAGATCGTGCTCCACTGCTCAAAGCACTTCCTTTTGTCACAGGCCTTATCGACAAATATAATGCTGAGCATTTCGGGCGAGCCATTGTTGCGACGGTCATGGCAATGCCCGACCCACGTAAACCAAATGCTGAATCATTTGAGCGGGGAATAACGGTTGCCGCTGAAATCCGAGATTTTCTCATTGATCGACTAGAAGTAGCGCTGAAAGAACGGGAGCGGATTGATCTAATTCGCGCGGCCCAAACCATCTATATCGGTGGATCGGGGAAGGAATCTGACCTCGTCCGCCTGCTCGCCCGCGTCCATGCGCTGCAATCCTTCGTCGCGACCGACGATGGCGCGAACCTGCTGGCCGGCTACAAGCGCGCCGCGAACATCCTCAAGAAGGACGCGCCACAAACTCCCTCTCCCCAGCGGGGAGAGGGCCGGGGAGAGGGGGAGCGAGGCGAAGCCGAGCGTCCCGCTATCGACGTGGCACACCCCCACCCAACCCTCCCCCTGGAGGGGGAGGGCAATTCAGGCCTGTCCTACACGCCCGAAATAGCTGAAGCTGCGCTCATCGCCGCGCTCGACGTGGCGGAACCGCGCACGGCACAGGCGGTGGCGGCGGAGGATTTCGAGGGCGCGATGGCCGCCCTTGCAACGCTCCGCGCGCCCATCGACGCCTTCTTTGAAAGCGTGACGGTCAATGATCCCGATCCCGCCAAACGCTTGGCCCGCCTCGCCCTTCTGGCGCGGGTCCGCGATGCGGTCCACAGCGTGGCGGACTTTTCCAAAATTACGGGCTAACGTAATATAATGTCGAATTCACCGGGAAAAGTGCGAAGTTAAGACGTAATAATCCTATTCTGCCGCGCACGATCTGGCTATGACTGTCGGATTGTTGCAATGCAATATAATCGGCAATCAGTGCAGGGAGTGCCGGGAATGAATGATACACAAGAGGCCATCATGACCACGACCGCAACACGTTATGTCTATCGTTTTGGCGGCGGCGTGGATGATGGCGGGCAGGGTGACCGCAACCTTCTGGGCGGCAAGGGCGCGAACCTCGACGGCATGGCCGCGATCGGCCTGCCGGTCCCCCCCGGCTTCACCATCACGACGGCCATGTGTACCCGCTATTATGAAGATGGCGGCGTCTATCCCGACAGCGTGAAGGCGGAAGTCGCCACTGGCCTTGCCCATATTGAGGGGATCACCGGCAAAAAGTTCGGCGACGCCGCCGATCCGCTGCTCGTCTCGGTCCGCTCCGGCGCCCGCGCGTCGATGCCCGGCATGATGGACACGGTCCTCAACCTGGGCCTCAACGACGAAACCGTCATCGGCCTTGCCAACACATCGGGCGACGAGCGTTTCGCCTGGGACAGCTATCGCCGCTTCATCCAGATGTATTCGGACGTTGTGCTGGAACTGGACCATGGCGCGTTTGAAGAAGCGCTGGAGATCGCCAAGGAAGATCAGGGCTACAGCCTCGACACCGAAATGACGGCGGACGACTGGAAGGCACTGGTCGCCGAATATAAGGCGCTGGTGGAGAAGCTCTGGAACAAGCCCTTCCCGCAGGATGTCCATGACCAGCTTTGGGGCGCGATCAGCGCCGTGTTCGGTTCGTGGCAGTCGGAGCGCGCGAAAGTCTATCGCCGCCTCAACAATATCCCCGGCGAATGGGGCACCGCCGTCAATGTGCAGGCGATGGTGTTCGGCAATATGGGCGAAACCTCCGCCACCGGCGTCGCTTTCACCCGCGACCCGTCGACCGGCGAAAATGTCTATTATGGCGAATTTCTGATCAACGCCCAAGGCGAGGATGTCGTCGCGGGCATCCGCACCCCGCAATATCTGACGCTGGCCGCGCGGGAGCGGGCAGGGGCCAAGCCGCTGTCGATGGAAGAGGCGATGCCGGAAACCTATGCCGAACTGGCCAAGGTGTTCCAGATTCTCGAAACCCATTATCGCGACATGCAGGACATTGAATTCACCGTCCAGCAGGGCAAGCTCTGGATGCTCCAGACCCGCTCCGGCAAGCGCACGGCCAAGGCAGCGCTCAAAATGGCGGTGGACATGGCGCATGAAGGCCTGATCACCGAAGAAGAAGCCGTCGCCCGCGTCGATCCCGCCGCACTCGACCAGCTGCTCCATCCCACGCTCGATCCCAGCGCCCCGCGCGATGTGCTGACCAAGGGGCTGCCCGCCAGTCCCGGTGCCGCTTCGGGGGCGATCGTGTTCGACGCCGACACCGCCGAGCGCCGCAACGAAATGGGCGACGCCGTCATCCTGGTCCGCACCGAAACCTCGCCAGAGGATATTCACGGGATGCACGCGGCCAAGGGCATCCTGACCGCGCGTGGCGGCATGACCAGCCACGCCGCCGTGGTGGCGCGCGGCATGGGCCGTCCCTGCGTGTCCGGCGCAGGCGGCATCTCGATCGACAACAACGCGAAAATCCTGCGCGTCGGCGGTCGGGAACTGAAGGAAGGCGACATCCTCACCATCGACGGCTCGACCGGTGAAGTCATGGCGGGCGAAGTCCCGACCGTGCAGCCCGAACTGGCTGGCGACTTTGGCACGCTGATGGTGTGGGCCGACAAGGTCCGTCGTCTGAAAGTGCGCGCCAACGCCGAAACCCCGCAGGACTGCAAGGTCGCACGCGAATTCGGCGCGGAAGGCGTGGGCCTGTGCCGCACCGAACATATGTTCTTCGACGCGGCCCGGATCACTGCCGTGCGCGAAATGATCCTGGCCGACAGCGAAAAGGGCCGCCGCGTCGCGCTCGAACGGCTGCTGCCCGAACAGCGGGACGATTTCGCGCAGATTTTCATGGTGATGGCGGGCCTGCCCGTCACCATCCGCCTGCTCGATCCGCCGCTGCACGAATTCCTGCCCCATGCCGAAGCCGAATTTGAGGAAGTGGCCAAGGCCGCTGGCGTCGGCATCGAAGTGCTCAAGCGCCGCGCCAACGAACTGCATGAATTCAACCCCATGCTGGGCCATCGCGGCTGCCGTCTGGGCGTCACCTATCCCGAAATCTACGAAATGCAGGCCCGCGCGATCTTCGAAGCGGCCTTGATCGTCAAGCAGCGTGGCGGTGAAGCGCCGATCCCCGAAGTCATGATCCCGCTGGTCGCGACCCGCAAGGAACTGGAACTGATGAAGGCGATCGTCGATCGCGTCGCCACCGAAGTGTTCGCCGAACAGGGCGACAGCGTCGAATATCTCGTCGGCACGATGATCGAACTGCCGCGCGCCGCGCTCAAGGCTGGCGAGATCGCGGAAGTTGGCGAATTCTTCTCCTTCGGCACCAACGACCTGACCCAGACCACGATCGGCATCAGCCGCGACGATGCGGGCCGCTTCCTGACCCAATATGTCGACAAGGGCATTTTCGCGCGCGATCCCTTCGTCAGCATCGACGTGGAGGGCGTTGGCGAACTGATCCAACTCGCCGCCGAACGCGGTCGCAAGACCCGCCCCGGCATCAAGCTTGGCATTTGCGGCGAACATGGCGGCGATCCGGCGTCGATCGCCTTCTGCGAAGCCACCGGCCTCGATTATGTCTCAGCCTCGCCTTACCGCGTACCGATCGCCCGCTTGGCTGCGGCGCAGGCCGCGCTGGCGAAGAAGGGGTAGGGCGTAAACCCGACACCAAAATCCTCCCCTGCAAGGGGAGGTGGCAACGCGAAGCGTTGACGGAGGGGTGTTGCCCTAACGATAGGGTGACACCCCTCCGTCTGGCCTGCGGCCATCCACCTCCCCTGCAAGGGGAGGATTGTCTTTTTTCAACACGCTAGCTTCGGTGTGCAAAGGGTCATCGCCCTTTTCTTAAGCGCTCAAACTGGCGTAGTGGCCCGCCCGAACAGCCCCTTGCGCTGCCCGCCACCTTCCAGCGCGCGCGCCTGCTCGCGCCAATTCTCTCGCGCGATCGTGCCGGGAGTCAGCCCCAGCCGCGCCTCCAGCGCCGCCTCCTGCTCACCATTCAGCGCCGCGATCTGGCCATAGCGCTGATAACCCGCCTCATTCAGCGACACTTGCTGCGCCTGGCTCAAACCCTTGATCCGGCTCAGATCGTCACGCTCAACGCCAGCGACAGGCGCTGCGCCAACCGGCACTGTCCGCTTCTCCAGTTCGACGATCCGCGCATTGGCGGCCTCCAGCTGCGCGTCACGATCCTTGACCATGGCCCTGTGCGCGGCCTGCTCGTCCCGCCACGCCCGGCGATATTTGCCGCGCCCGCTCATCATCAGGCCCAGGATCAGGCCGATGGCCAGCGCGACCAGCAGCAAGGCGATGTCATTCAGGGTAAAGCTCATAAGGACATCCTTTCATTACCGTCTCGAACGGCGGGCGCGGCCAAAAGTTGCCGCGCGGGCCCAGAAAGGCGGGATGGTCGGCCAAAAGTGAAAAAAGGGGCTTGCCCAATCCGGCGCGCCCTACTATCCGCGCCACTCCAGTGCACCCGTAGCTCAGCTGGATAGAGCATCAGACTACGAATCTGAGGGTCGGGCGTTCGAATC
>NZ_JBMDKQ010000026.1:0-47451 GCF_057809795.1 Sphingobium sp. FG125 | reverse complement strand
ACAGGTTTCTCGACTTCGCTCGAAACGAACGGACCTTATACTATTCCCGTCATTCCCGCGCAGGCGGGAATCCATCTCCGGCGCTATCGTCAAACCCACGGGTGGGAGATGGATCCCCGCCTGCGCGGGGATGACGGTGGAGCGAACCCCTATTTCCGCCCCTTCTCCCCCGCCAGTCGGCTCATCAATATTGCCGCGCGCTTGGCCTGGCGCTTCATGCTCGACAGGTCGGCCTGTTCCGCCGGGCTATGGTCGCCGCTCGACGTCACGCCCAGCCCCACCAGCCCGTCCACATCCTGCGCCACAAAGCTGATGTCCCCAGCACCACGCTTCAGCGGGTCCAGCTCCGGCATCACCGCCAGCCCCAGATCGGCATTGATCCCATTCAGCTTCGCCAGCAACGCACGATTGCCCGCAGTCGGTGCCATCGACGGATAGCCCATGTCGAACGCAATGCTAGCCGACGTGCCGGGCAGATGCCCCGCGCCGACGATCGCCTGCATCTTCGCGCGCACCCGCGCCGTCTGCTCCTCGCTCAGCGTGCGGAAATCGCCCTTGGCCACGGCGATCGGCGGGA
This sequence comes from Sphingobium sp. FG125, assembly GCF_057809795.1. NCBI lineage: Bacteria > Pseudomonadati > Pseudomonadota > Alphaproteobacteria > Sphingomonadales > Sphingobiaceae > Sphingobium > Sphingobium sp. FG125. The sequence continues at coordinate 46,874 of NZ_JBMDKQ010000026.1, read as the reverse complement.
TGATATTGGTCTTGCCCGTCACCGCGATGCGCACGCCGTCCTTGTCCATATCCGCGCTCTGCCCGCCGCCGATCAGCCCAACATTGAAGGTCAGATTGGGTTCGGGCAGTTCCTTGCGAAACGCCACGATGATCCGCGCCAGTTCATAGACCGCGCCGTCGCCTGCACTGGCGGAGAAAATGCCCGAACTATGCCCCGACTTGCCGCTCGCGGTCAGCGTCCAGCTGTTGGAGGATCGCCGCGCGATCGACCCCATATCCTTGCCATCCTCTTGGCTCAGCCCCTCGAAATCCAGCGCCACATCGGCGCGCTTGCCCGCGGCAATCAGGTCGGCCCGCGCGATGCTGATCGGATCGCCCGAATCTTCCTCGTCCCCGGTCAGCACCACCTCGATATTCGCGCCCTTCAGCGTGCCTGCCGCCTGCATGGCCTTCAATGCCAGCAGCATCGTCACCACGCCGCCCTTGTCGTCCGCCACGCCCGGCCCGCGCGCCCAATCCCCACCGGAAGCGCCGCCCTTGCGCTCGAATGTCTGGAACGGCGAATCCGGCTCGAACACCGTATCCAGATGCCCGATCAGCAGCATCTTCGTGGCTGATGACTTGCCCTTATGCACCGCGATCAGATGCCCGGCCCGCTTGGCCGCATCCATCGGCTGCCATGTCACGACGAACCCCAGCGCCTCGAACTGCGGGCGCAGCATGTCAGCCACCGCCTTCACCCCAGCCAGGTTCATCGAACCGCTATTCTGGTTCACCAATGTTTCGAGCAGGCCGATCGCGGGTTCATAACCCGCCTCGACGCTGGTGGTGATCCTGCGTTCGGCGGGCGACAGGGCCGCCCCGGCGGGCGCCCCCGCCAACAGCATGACGCCCGCGATCAGACCTGCCCGCATCCTCACTTGGCCAGTTCCGCCTCGATCGCTGCGACCAGCGCCGCGTCATCAGGCGCAGTCGTCGGCGCAAAGCGCGCGGCCACGCTGCCATCCTTGGCGATCAGGAACTTCTCGAAATTCCAAAGCACTTCCGGCACCGGATTGGGTGTCATGCCATAGCCTTTCAGCTTCTCGCGAAACGCATCGCCCTCGCCCTGCGCTTCCGGCACAGCGCTGGTCAGCGCGGCATAGAGCGGGTGCTTGTCCGGCCCCGTGACGACGATCTTCTCGAACATCGGGAAATCGACGCCGAAATTGGTGGTGCAAAATGTCGCGATCTCGTCGTTGGTCCCCGGCTCCTGCGCGCCGAAATCATTGGCGGGGAAGCCTGCGACCACCAGCCCCTTGTCCTTATAATCGGCGAACAGCTTTTCCAGCCCTTCATATTGCGGGGTCAGCCCGCATTTGGACGCAACATTGACCGCCAGCACCACCTTGCCAGCATAGTCGGCGAGGGACGTGTCCGCGCCCTTGATCGTCTTGAGCGGAATCTGCTGAATGTCGGTCATAGTGTCATCTCCTTGAATCAAGTTGCGGCAACCCTGCCACTATATCGCCGCGCCGAACAGATGCCCTGCACCCGCCGTCACCGCCATCGCCAAAGCGCCCCAGAACAAGGTCCGGCTGATCGATCGCACCACCCGCGCCCCGCCCAGCCGCGCGCCGACATAGCCCAGCAGCGCCAGGCATAGCAGGCACAGCCCAACGATCGCGACAATCGCGCTGCCCGCCGGCACGATGGCTGCAACCAGCACCGGCGGCGCGGCCCCCACGGCAAAGCTCGCCGCCGACGCCATCGCCGCCTGCACCGGCCGGGCCGTGGCCATATCGGAAATGCCCAGCTCGTCGCGGGCGTGTGCGCCCAGCGCATCGGCGGCCATCAACTGGTCTGCCACCTCCCCCGCCAGATCGGGCGTCAGCCCACGCTCGACATAGATGTCGCGCAGCTCCGCCCATTCCTCATCGGGCTGTGCGGCCAGCGCATGACGCTCTTTGGCCAAATCGGCGCGCTCGGTGTCCGACTGCGCACTGACGGACACATATTCCCCCGCCGCCATCGACATTGCGCCCGCCACCAGCGCCGCAATCCCGGTCAGCAATATCGTCTGCCCGTCCGCCCCGGATGCGGCAATGCCCGTCATCAGGCTGGCGGTGGACACGATCCCGTCATTGGCCCCCAACACCGTCGCGCGGAGCCAGCCGACCCGGTTCACATAATGCACGGCATGGTGCGGCTGGTCGATTGCGGTGTCCATTGGTCAGCCCCTGTTACGATCCTGCGCCACCCTGCCGTCCGTTTGACACGAAGTCGAGTGTCCCATGATACGTGCTCCCGCGCAGGCGGGAGCCCAGTCGATAGCGTGGGACTAGGCTCCCGCCTACGCGGGAGCACAGCAGCCTACCCCGCCAGCCCTTCCGCCTTCTCCGCCAGGTCCAGCCAGCGCATTTCCGCCGCCTCTTTCTCCGCCCGCGCCTTCTCGATCGCGCCGGTCAAAGCATCGAACCGCTTGCGATCGCGCGCATAAAGCGCCGGGTCCGCCAGCGCTTCCTCATCGCGCGCAATCGCCGCTTCCAGTTCCTCGACCCGCTTGGGCAGCAGTTCCAGATCGCGCTGGTCCTTATAGGTCAGCTTGGCCGATACCGGCTTTGGCGGCGCGGGCGCGGCAACCGCCTTCTTCTCTGCTTTCACCGCCTTGCGCGGATCGCGCTTGGCGATCCAGTCGGCATAGCCGCCCACGATCACATCGACCACGCCACTGCCGTCCAGCCCCAGCGTGACCGTCACCGTCCGGTCCAGAAAATCGCGATCATGGCTGACGATCAGCACCGTGCCGTCATAATCGGCAATCACTTCCTGCAACAGGTCGAGCGTTTCGAGATCGAGGTCGTTGGTCGGCTCGTCCAGCACCAAAAGGTTGGATTCGCGCGCAAATTCCCGCGCGAACAGCAGCCGCGATCGCTCGCCGCCCGACAAGGTCGCCACCTTCGCCTCGGCCAGCGACGGGTCGAACAGAAAATCCTTGAGGTATCCATGGACATGCTTGCGCACCCCGCGCACGTCGATCCAGTCGCCCCCCTCGGCCAGCACTTCGCGCACCGTCTTGTCGCCCTGCATCAGGCTGCGCTGCTGGTCGATGAAGATCATGTCCAGCGTCTTGGCCTGGCTCACCGTCCCGCTGTCGGGCTGCAATTCGCCGGTCAGCAGCTTGAGCAACGTCGTCTTGCCCGCGCCATTGCCGCCGACAATGCCGATCCGGTCGCCGCGCTGGACCCTGAGCGACAGATTGTCGATGATCGTCCGCTCGCCAAACATCTTGGTGGCATGTTCGACCTTGATCACGCTCTTGGTCTTGCTGTCGTCGCTGGCCACCGCGATCTTCGCGACGCCCTGCGGCCCGTTCATTGCCGCGCGCGTCTCGCGCATTTCCCAAAGCTTGGCCAACCGCCCCTGATTGCGCTTGCGCCGCGCCGTCACGCCCCGCTCCAGCCAGTGCGCCTCGATCTTCAGCTTCGCGTCCAGCTTCTCCGCCGCCCGTGCCTCTTCGGCATAGACCGCTTCCATCCACTGCTCGAACCCGCCAAAGCCGATCTCGTTACGCCGCATCTGCCCCCGGTCCAGCCACAGCGTCTGGCGCGTCAGCCGGGTCAGGAACGCCCGGTCATGGCTGATGACGATGAAGCCGCCATTGTAACGCGCCAGCCAATTTTCCAGCCAGTCGATCGCCGCAATGTCCAGATGGTTGGTCGGCTCGTCCAGCAGCAGCAGGTCCGGCTCACTCGCCAGCGCGCGGGCAATCGCTGCCCGCCGCCGCTCGCCGCCACTCGCGGTCTTGGCTTCCCGGCTCAGGTCAATGCCCAACTGATCGGCAATAGCCTCCACCTCATGCGCGGGCGGCGCGAACTCGCCTGCCAGCGCAAAATCATGCAGCGTCGCGAACGCACTGACGTCCGGGTCCTGCTCCAGCGTGATGATCCGCGCGCCCGGCTGCACCGACCTTGTGCCTTCATCCGCCTCGATCTGGCCGCCCAGCAGCTTGAGCAAGGTCGTCTTGCCCACGCCATTGCGCCCGATCAGCGCCAGCCGGTCGCGCGCGCCGACATGAATATCCATCCCGCGAAACAGCCAGTGGCTGCCCTGCGAAAGGCCGAGATTTTCAAACGAAAGAAGAGGTGCTGCCATGCGCGTGCAGCTAGTCGTAAGATCACGATGGGGCAAGCATATCCTCCCCGGCACGGGGAGGTGGCGCGCGTAGCGCGTCGGAGGGGGTGTTCGGGCGCACACCCCCCCCCCACCACCACCTTCGGCGGCGGTCCCCCTCCCCGTGCCGGGGAGGAATGGAACCACAACCTGTCTGACGGCTTTCAACGCATGTCAGCGTCCATTCATCGCAGCCGTCACAAACAGGCGGCATCCCAACTGGAGACTTCCCCCCATGAAATCCGCCCTCGCCCTCATGGCGCTTGCCGCTTCGTCGCTGCCGATGGCCGCCATCGCCCAGACCAGCGTGACCATCGCCGAAACCGCGCCGGTCGTGACCTTGAACGTCACCGAAAGCGTCGAGGGGTCGCCCGACATCGCCACCGTCGGCACCGGCGTCCAGACCCGCGCCCAGACCGCGCAGGCCGCGATGCAGGACAATGCCGCCAAGACCGAAAAGCTGATCGCCGCCCTCGCCAAAGCCGGTATCGCCAAGAAAGACATCCAGACCAGCGGCATCAACCTGTCGGCGCAATATGACTATAACCAGCGTGAGGGCGAACCCACCGGCCCGCGCTTCATCGGCTATGAAGCGTCAAACCAGCTGACCGTCAAACTGCGCGACATCAGGAAGGTCGGCCCCCTGCTCGACGCCATGGTGGCCGCAGGTGCGACCAACATCAACGGCCCGACCTTCGCGATCGACAATCCCGCGCCGATGCTGGCGCAGGCGCGCGGCGCCGCGCTCAAAAGCGCCAAGGCCCAGGCCGATTTCTACGCCCAGGCCGCAGGCTATCGCTCCGCCCGCCTCCTCTCCATCGCCGAAAACAACAGCGGCGGCCAGCCGCCTATGCCGATGATGAAGAGCGCCCGCTTCGCCGCTGATTCCGCCGCCGCCACCCCGGTAGAACCCGGCCAGGTCAGCGCATCGGTCACCCTGACCGTGCAATATGCGCTGGAAAAATAAGTCCTATTCATCCACCCGCCAGCGCAGGACCGCCCGGTCCGCGCTGGCACCCGGCACGATCCGCGCGTCGATACCCCGGTCGGTAAAGCGCTTGAGCAGCGCGTCATGGCCGGGCCCGCGCACCGCCACGTCCACCGCGATACCCACCCGCTGCGCCGCCCAAAGCGCCAGCGCCAGCTGGTCGGGGTCGCCCGGCACATCCTCCTCGTCGATCGCCAGAACCGGCAGTGGCAGGATCGGTGGGGCAATCTCTATGGTCCAGCCCGGCGTCATCGCCGCGGCCCGCCGCTCCAGTTCGCGATAGCTGCCTAGCCCCGCGTCGGGCAGCGCCCGCGCGCGCACCACGGCGCGCTTGTTGCCCGTGTCCACCGTCACCGCATCCATGGCGACGCCCGCGACCAGCGCCAGATGCTCGGTCATCCGCGAGACCTGCCCCTGCACCTCCCGCCGCACATTTTGCGTCGCCAGCAATTGCGCGGTTTCCGTGTCGGTGCCCTCGCCCACGCGGATCTGCTCGATGTCCAGCACCACCGGCTGGCCCAGCACATCCGTCAGGGTGCGCGCCGCGCGTGCCGAAGCATTTTTTTCATAACGGCTGGTCAGCACGCTGGCGGTGACGGCCAATGGCTGTGCGTCGAAATCCAGGTCGATCTGGCTGATCCGGGCATCGTCGGGAAATTCGCGGCGTATGATGTCGCGCGCGTCACGCGACGCCCGCGCTTCCCACGCAATTTTCTGCAACGACAGCCCCAGCGGCACGGCCAGCGTCACGAAAATCACGATGATGAAACTCGTCTGCACCCAGCTTTGGCGCGGCGACAGCGTGCGCCCGAAACCATAGAGGCGCGCCATGATCCCCACCGCCAGCGCGATCGTCACGAAATTGGTGAAAAACAGCAGGAACGCGCCTCCGGCCACCGTGCCATTGAGCGTCGCCAGGCCAAAGCCGACGGTCGCCAGCGGCGGCATCAGCGCGGTGGCGATGGCCACGCCCACGATCGTCCCCGCCTTCCCCCGGATCATCGCATAGGCACCGGCCAGCGCCGAAAACAGCGCCACCATCAGATCGAACAGATTGGGCCGGGTCCGCGCCGCAATCTCGCTCGTCACGGTCTGCAATGGCGACAGCAGAACGATGAAGGCGGTGAACAGGATAGCGACCGCAGCGCCGCCCGCCAAAGTGATCAAGGTTCGCCGGATCTCCTGCGAATCCGTCGTGGCCAGGGCAAAGCCCAGCCCGACAATCGGTCCCATCAGCGGGGAAATCAACATCGCGCCGATCACGACCGCCGGGGACGACAGCAACAGTCCCAGCACCGCAATGCCCGCCGACATCAGGATCATGAACGCATAGCGCGGCGTCCATCCATCATCCTCGCGCACCCTGTCGACCACGCTTTCATGGTCGATTTCGCGGATCACATGGCTGCGCCACCATCGCGGCACGGCACGCCATAAGGGTGGATCGACGACGGACGCTTGATCTTGCATGGCCATATGAAGGCGGCATAAAGCAGGATGTTCCCGCGTGCCAGCCTGCACCGCCGCTTCATTCACCACCTGTTCAATGCCTTCCGCCTATGCCATGCCCATGACAATGATGCGCAAAAGCCTGATCGCCGGAATCATCGCCATGGGGACCGCAATCGCGCTGGTCCCCGTTGCCGACGCGGGCGGGCGACGCGATGAACAGGACGCCGCGCGCCGCGCCATGCTGGACGGACAGGTCATGCCCTTCGCCATGATCAAGCGGCGCGTCGATTCGCAGATGAACGGGGCCAGCTATGTCGGCAGCGAATTCAACCCATCCTCCAACCGCTACCGCCTGAAATATGTGAAGGACGGCAAGGTCATGTGGGTTGATGCGGACGGCCGGACAGGCGATATTATCGGCTGGGCGCGCTGACCGCGCCTGACAACAACAAGAAACGGAACGCCCATGCGCCTGCTGATCGTCGAGGATGAACCAAGTCTGGGCCAGCAGCTCAGGAACACGCTGGAGGGCGCAGGCTATGCCGTCGACCTCGCCACCGATGGTGAGGACGGGCATTTCCTTGGCTCGACCGAAAATTACGACGCGATCGTGCTGGACCTTGGCCTACCCACCATCGACGGCCTGACCGTACTGGACCGCTGGCGCAAGGAAGGCCGCGCCTTCCCCGTGCTGGTGCTGACCGCGCGCGACAGCTGGTCGGACAAGGTGGCGGGGCTGGACGCGGGCGCGGACGATTATCTCGCCAAGCCCTTCCAGTCCGAAGAACTCATCGCCCGCCTGCGCGCCCTCATCCGCCGCGCGTCGGGCAATGCGTCGAGCGAACTGACCGCCGGCGACGTCCGCCTCGACACACGGTCCGGCAAGGTGACGCTCAGCGGCGATCCGGTAAAACTTACCGCGCAGGAATATAAACTCCTGTCCTATCTGCTCCATCACAAGGGCAAGGTGGTCAGCCGCACGGAACTCATCGAACATATTTACGATCAGGATTTCGACCGCGATTCCAACACCATCGAAGTGTTCGTCACCCGCATCCGCAAGAAACTGGGCGCCGACGTCATCACCACCATCCGCGGCCTTGGCTACAGCCTGGACGAGCCGGGGCGGTAAACAGCGCCATATATTCCGTTCGCCCTGAGCGAAGTCGAAGGGCACCTCCGAACGAAGTGAGGAGCCTTCGCTTCGCTCAGGAGAAGGCTTCGACAGGCTCAGCCCGAACGGATATGGGAACAGTCTGAAAATATGACCGATCCCGCCACCCCTCCCCCCGTCCGCTCCACCGGCTCCATCAGCCGCCGGATGATCGGCATCGCTGCGCTATGGATCAGCGTGCTGCTGGTCGGCGGCGGCGTGGCGCTGGACCGGGTGCTGGCCGACGCCATCACCCGCAATTTCGACGACGGCATGAATTATGTGCTGACCGCGATGATCGCCGCGTCGGAAATCGGGCCGGACGGCGAAGTCCTCTTCAACCGCGAACTGGCCGACCAGCGCTTCCTGGAACCCAATAGCGGCCTCTATTATCAGGTCAGCGCAAAGGGGCATGAGGACTGGCGATCCCGCTCGCTCTGGGACCGCGCGATCAAGGTCCCCGCCGACCATCATGACCGCCACCTCCACGTCTATGACAGCAAGCAATTCCCCGGCGAGGATTTGCGCGTCATGGAACGCACCGTCGTCCTGCCCGGATCGAACACTCGCTGGATGTTCATCGTGGCGCAGGCGCGCGCCGGGCTGAACGCCCAGATCCGCACGCTGCGCACCACATTGGTGCAGAGCTTCGCCCTGCTCGCGCTCGGCCTGTTCGTGCTGGCCACGCTCCAGACTCTCTACGGCCTGCGCCCGTTGCGCAAGGTGCGGCTGGAAATCATCCGTATGCGCGACGGCCTCAAAAGCCGCGTCACCGAACCCATGCCCGCCGAAGTCCTGCCCATGGTCGAGGAACTGAACGCCCTGCTCGCCCACAATGAACGCCAGGCGGAAGAAGCGCGCACCCATGCGGGCAATCTTGCCCATGCGCTCAAGACCCCGCTGACCGTCATCATGAACGCCGCCACCGCCCAGGCACCCGACCTTGGCGAAACCGTGATCCGCGAAGCCACCACCATGCGGCGGCAGGTCGATCATCACCTCGCCCGCGCCCGCGCCGTCGGCAGGCGGGGTGCCGCACAGAGTCGCGCCGACGTCTGGGCCAGCCTCACCGCCGTCGAACGCGCCGTCGCCCGCCTCTATGCCCACGCCCGCGTCGATATGGACGGGGACAAGGACGCCGCCGTCCGCGTCGAGCGGCAGGACCTCGACGAAATGCTTGGCAACCTCGTCGAAAACGCCGCCAAATATGGCGGCGGCAGCGTGTTCGCGACAGTCCAGCGCGCGGGCGACATGGTCGAAATATTGGTCGAGGATGACGGCAACGGCATCCCGCAGCAGGACCGCACCCGCATCTTCGACCGCGGCGTCCGCCTCGATTCCGGCAAACCCGGCACCGGCCTCGGCCTCGCCATCGTCCGCGACGTCGCGGAGATTTACGGCGGCACCGTCACCCTGGAAGAAAGCGAGGACCTAGGCGGCCTCCTCGTGCGTCTAAGACTCCCCGCCGCGTAATTCCTTCTCCCCAGAGCTATCGTATATGAAACTGCGCCCTCCTTCATCGTCACCCTGAACTTGTTTCAGGGTCCATTTCTCGTCACGAGCGGCGGCTTGTGGGGCACGATGGATGCTGAAATAAATTCAGCATGACGATGGAGGGATAACGGAAGGCCGTATGCACCCCCTTCTCCCCTGTGGGGAGAAGGATACGAAGCCTTGGCGACGCCAGTCGCCTAGGCGCAGTTGGAAGAGGGGGCACGACGCTGGTGCCACCGCTCAACCCTTGCCATCCACCCCCGCACCTGCGAAGCAATAGCATCGCAAAACCCCACCCGGCCCGAACAGGAACCCCATGCGGCGGCACCTCTACCTCATCGCCGGTTTCGCCTCGCTCGGCCTCGGCGCGATCGGCGCGTTCCTGCCGCTGCTCCCCACCGTCCCCTTCATGATCCTCGCCGCCTTCTGCTTCGCCCGCTCCAGCCCGGCGCTGGAAGCCAGACTGCTGGACCACACACATTTCGGCCCCCACATCCGCCGCTGGCGGGAACGCGGAGCCATCAGCCGTCGCGGCAAAAAAGCCGCCCTCGCCGCCTTCACCTTCAGCGCCACCCTCGCCCTCTTCCTCTCCCCCTGGCCCTGGTATCTGATCCCGATCACCGCCGCCCTGATCGGCGGCACCTGGATCTGGACCCGCCCGGAAGCGTGAGGGGCAGCGGGAAAGAAAGCAGACATCCCCACCCCCGTCATCCCGGACCCTTCGACAAGCTCAGGACAGGCTTGATCCGGGATCCATTCACGCAAGGCTAGCTATTGCGCGCAAGCGTAGAGCCAATGGATCCTGACTTTAGCACCGCTCCCCTTCGGGTCGTCAGGATGACGACGCTATTTAACCATCAGCCCCCACCCTTCTCCCCACAGGGGAGAAGGATACAAAGCCTTACCGAACGCAGTGAGGTTAGGCGAAGTTGGATGAGGGGGACCAACGCCAACGGCGCGCGCTTCCGAGAGGTCATCACACCCTCACCCAGCTACGACTAAGGCTGCAAGCAGCCAAGTCTCCGCAGCCCTCTCCCTCAAGGGAGAGGGGAAAGGGGACAATCCGCAAGCGACCATTCGCAGCCTTACTCGATTAAAGTCGCGGCATCTGAAACCGGACGTAAGTTGATTACCTTATCGACGATTATCTCATAGTCGAAGGCGCTCAAGTGCCCGTAGCTTCCCTTGCGAGCCGTGTGCCGTCCCACAAACTCAACTTCGTAGAGGCCTTCGCCGCTAACCGAAGAGGTTAGAGCCTTCCCCGACAACCAGACGCGGTCGCCAGCAGTATGATAGGAGCAGGAACTAGCGGGAGGTGGACAAAAGCGAGAATTCTCGAATTCTCTTCTCCATAGGCCTTTCCACTGACGGGCTGGTGTCATTTCGAAGCATTCATCTGTGCTCGACGGCATCGATTCGATGCCACCATATTTAATCTTGTTAAGGCACCCTTCGGTGATGCCCGGCATTTCTTCCCGAAACTTTTGAATGGCGTTATCCGAGAGCCGCTGTGGCATCTGTTCACATCCTTGCGTCACCAACAGTATCAAAGGAGCGAGGTTCATAAAGCGGCATTGCATGTTGCGATGATGGCCAGATTGACCCCGCTCTGCAACGTCTGACTTGAGTGATGCTGATCCAATATCAGTCAGTCCGCTCCCCACCCTAGCTAGACATAAGGCCACCGCCGACACCCACACCCAACACCACCTGTCCTACACCCACCCCACCTGCTACACTCGCACCCGGCTCTTTCCCATCGTCCACCCAGCACAACCGCGCAAACTTCGCGCAAATCCCCCACGCGCGACATGGGCGAAGTTTGCGAAGTTCCGCGCCGCCAACAGCCGCCGCCCCGCGCAACATCCTGCCCGCAGCACGCACGAAAATATCACAATCACCGGGAAATATGCGAAGCTAAGCCCCGCAAATCCTATTTATCCGTCGCGCCCCAAACATCCTGCGCCTTCACATAGCCCCGCTGGCCCTTCACATCGAAGCTGCACCAGCCGCCCGAACAGTCGGACAAGCGCCCCACCACGCCCTTTTGCGCGCGAAACAGCGTCCGCGCGCCATCGCTGGCCGATTCGCGCATCGGCGCTTCGGCCGCCCGCACAACCCCGGTCGGCGTATCGCTCAGCAACCGGACGTGCATCCACCCTTGCGCGCCGTCGGGGTCCTCGACCTTGCGCCACAGGCCCAGCACCTGCACCACCTTCACCGGCAGGTCGCGGCGGCGGTATATCCAGTTGGACGGGTAATCCAGGCTTGGCCCGACCCGCATCCGCGCCTCAGGCTGCGAAATCGAGGCCCAGTAAGGCACCGGCTTGCCCGCCGCGATCACCGCGCCACCCGCCGCGCCCAGCGCGATTCCAACGCCCGCGCCCAGCCAGATGCGCTTCATGCCCGACCTGATTTTCCTGTCACCCATGGCCTTCCCATAGCCGCTGCGCCGCCCCCGCGACAACTGCTGACTTGCCCGATCCGCCATAAGCGCTTGACCGAAGGCGCGGCCAAGCATAGCGGCCTTGGCATGGCCCAGAAACCGCGTTCGACTCAACCGCGCCCCGCCAAGCCGCGCGTCATCGTCACGCGCCGCCTGCCCCCCAATGTGGAGGCGCGCATGGCCGAACTGTTCGACGCCAGCTTCAATGTCGGTGATCAGCCGATGAGCCGCACCGAACTCGCCCGCGCCATGGCGCAATGCGACGTGCTGGTCCCCTGCATCAGCGACCAGATCGACGCCGCGCTGATCGCCGCCGCGCCCGACCGGCTGCAACTCCTCGCCAGCTTCGGCAGCGGCGTCGATCATATCGACCTGACCGCCGCCCGCGCGAAGGGCATCATCGTCACCAATACGCCCGGCGTCCTGACCGAAGATACCGCCGACATGACGATGGCGCTGATCCTGTCGGTCCCCCGCCGCCTGGCCGAGGGGGAAAAGCTGGTGCGCAGTGGCGAGTGGCGCGGCTGGAGTCCGTCGGGGATGCTGGGCCACCGCATCGGTGGCAAGAAGCTCGGCATCATCGGCATGGGCCGCATCGGTCGCGCCGTCGCCCGCCGCGCCCGCGCCTTTGGCCTGACCATCGCCTATCACAACCGCCACCGCCTGCCGTTCGAGGTGGAGCAGGAACTGGAGGCCGAATGGATCGGCGACGTGGACGGCCTGCTCGCCGCCTGCGACATCGTGTCGATCCACTGCCCGCTCAACGCCGACACGCGCGGGCTGATCGACGCCCGGCGGATCGCGCTGATGCGCCCCGACGCCTATCTCATCAACACATCCCGCGCCGAAATCACCGACGAAGCCGCGCTGATCGTCGCGCTGGACGAAGGCCGGATCGCGGGCGCGGGGCTGGACGTCTACACCCATGAACCGGCGGTCGATCCGCGCCTCTTCTCCCTCTCCAACGTCGTCCTGCTCCCCCATATGGGGTCCGCCACCTTCGAGGGCCGCGACGCCACCGGCGCGCGCGTCATCGCCAATATCCGCAGCTGGGTCGATGGCCACCGCCCGCCCAATCAGGTGCTGGAAGGCTGGGTCTGACCCGGTGACGGAGGTTGGCGCAGCGGTGGACGAAACCGGGCGACTGGTCCGCGACGCCGCCGGTTTCCTGCTCCAGCGTGATCTGGGCGGCAGCTACCGGCTGGTGCTGCTGCGCGTGCCCGTCGATCTAGTCGAAAAGCGGGTCCGGGTCCGCGGTTTCCACGCTGGCGACGGCATCGTCGAAGCGGACGGCGTCGCGCCGGCCTGACCCCCTCTGATCCCCTTGCCAAATGCACCGGGACGCGCGATCCCTTGCCCCATGCGCAAGATCATCGCCCTCCTCATCGCCACCGCCGCGCCCGCTCTGGCCCACGCCCAAACGCCCCATAACGCCCTGACCAGCGTGATGGACGATCATTGGGCCTGGTGGCTTTCGGTCCATCCGGTCGATGCCACCGCTCGCGGGGTCCGCACCTATGACGACCGCATCTACGACATATCGCTGGCGGGCCGCGCCGCGCAGATCAAAGCGGAACAGGCCTTTGTCGCCCGGCTGGACGCGATCGCCGACAGCGGCCTCGACACCACCGACCGGGTCAATCGCGCGGTCCTGCTCTGGATGCTGCGCGACGACATTGCCGGGGAAGCCCATCCCGCCGAACGGCTGATGCTGTTCACCACCTATTATGGCTGGCATCAGGGCTTTGCCAGCATGGGCGACGGCCTGCCCTTCTACAACCGCGCCGACTATGACAGCTATTTGAAGCGCCTCTCGCTCTACCCCCGGCAAAATGGCGATGCCCTCGCCATCACGCGGCAGGCGATCAGGGGCGGTTACGTCCAGCCCTGCTCGGTGCTGGGCAAATATGCCGCCACGATCAGCGGCATCGTCGCGGGCAAGCCGCAGGACACCCGCTTCTACGAACCCTTCACCCGCGCCAAACCCCGCGACATCAGCGATGCGGACTGGACCGCGATGCAGGCCCGCGCCACCGCCCTGATCCGCGATGTCATCACGCCAGAATATCGCAAATGGCACGACCTGTTCGTGAAGGATTATCTGCCCGCCTGCCGCAAGAGCGACAGCGCCTCCACCCTGCCGGGCGGCGCGGCCTGGTATGCCAGCCGGGTACGCGCCCACACCACCACCGACCTCACCCCCGACCAGATCCACACCATCGGCCTGTCCGAAGTCGCCCGCATCCGCGCCCGCATGGATGAGGTCGCGGCCAAGGCAGGCTATCCCAGCCGCGCCGCCTTCATCCAGCATCTGCGCACCGATCCGCGCTATTACGCCAAAACGCCGGAGGAACTGCTCCAGGTCGCCGCGCGGCAGGCCAAGGCGATTGACGGCCTGTTGCCCCGCTATTTCGGTACCCTGCCGCGCCTGCCCTATGGCCTCAAACCCATCCCCGCCGCCGAGGCGGAAGGGACCACGACCGCTTATTATATGCCCGGATCGCCAGAGAGCGGGATCGCCGGCACTTATTATGTCAACACCTCGAAACTCGACCAGCGCCCCTTTTGGGAACTGCCCGCGCTCACCGCGCATGAGGCAGTGCCCGGCCATCACAACCAGATCGCGCTGCAACAGGAACTCCCCTTGCCCCCGTTCCGCAAATATCTCGCAGGCTTCACCGTCTATGTCGAAGGCTGGGCGCTCTACACCGAGTATCTGGGCGAAGAGATGGGCCTGTATGACACGCCCGAAAAGATGATGGGCCGCCTGTCCTACGAAATGTGGCGCGCCTGCCGTCTGGTGGTCGACACCGGCATCCATGCCAAGGGCTGGGACAAGGCCCGCGCCGTCGCCTTCATGAAGGATAATAGCGCCCTGTCGGACGCCAATATCGATGCGGAGGTCAACCGCTACATCAGCTGGCCGGGTCAGGCGCTGGGCTACAAGCTGGGCGAGATCAGAATCCGGGAATTGCGGGCGACGGCGGAAAGCGCGCTCGGCCCGAAATTCGACCTGCGCGCCTTCCACGACGCGGTGCTGGCGCAGGGCGCAGTACCGCTGACGGTGCTGGACAGCCAGATCGACGCCTGGATCGCGACGCAGAAGGCGCGCTGACCCATTCCTACCCAATGGCCCCAAGCCATTTTTGCTGCGCTGCGGCGGCTTGCCAATCGGTGTCGGTTCAACTACCGGGGGCCGACAGCTCCCCAGACCGGGCATAAAGATCGGCAAGTGGCGCTGCGCGTCGAATCCGTGCACTTTATGACGTTGGGGAAAAGATGAGCATTTACCTGGATTATCTGGCCGAAATCGACAGCCGAAAGACTCAGGGACTTGCGCCCAAGCCGATCGACGACGGTGTCCTGCTCAGCGAAATCATCGCCATCATCCAGGATGCGGCCAGCGAACATCGCGCCGACGCGCTCAAATTCTTCATCTACAACACGCTGCCCGGCACCACGAGCGCAGCCGCTGCCAAGGCGGCGTTCCTCAAGCAGATCATCCTGGGCGAAGTAAACGTCCCGGAAATCACCCCCGCCTTCGCGCTCGAACTGCTCAGCCACATGAAGGGCGGCCCCTCGATCGGCGTGCTGCTCGACATTGCGCTGGGCGATGATGCCGCGATCGCGGTTCAGGCGGGCGACGTCCTCAAGACGCAATTCTTCCTCTACGACGCCGATATGTTCCGCCTGCGCGACGCCTATCTGGCGGGCAATCCGGTCGCCAAGGACGTGCTGGAAAGTTACGCCCAGGCCGAATTCTTCACCAAGCTCCCCGATGTCGAGGATGAGATCAAGGTTGTCACCTACATCGCTGGCGAAGGCGATATCTCGACCGACCTGCTCTCGCCGGGCAATCAGGCCCATTCGCGCTCCGACCGTGAACTGCACGGCCTATGCATGATGACGCCGCAGGCGCAGCAGGAGATTGTGGCGCTGAAAGCCCAGCATCCCGACAAGCGCGTGATGCTGATCGCCGAAAAGGGCACGATGGGCGTCGGCTCCTCGCGCATGTCGGGCGTCAACAATGTGGCGCTGTGGACCGGCAAACAGTCCAGCCCCTATGTGCCCTTCGTCAACTATGCGCCTGTCGTTGGCGGCACCAACGGCATCTCGCCGATCTTTGGCACCACCGTGGACGTGACCGGCGGCATCGGCATCAACCTTAAAAACTGGGTCAAGATGACCGGCCCGGACGGCAAAGCCATCCTGAACAATGACGGCAATCCGGTGCTGGAGGAGAAATTCTCCGTCGCGACTGGCACGGTCCTCAAGATCGACGTCAAGAACAAGAAGCTGACCGACGAAGCGGGCAATGAACTGGTCGATGTCGCCTCCGCCTTCACCCCGCAGAAGATGGAATTCATGAAGGCGGGCAGCAGCTACGCCATTGTGTTCGGCAAGAAGCTCCAGACCTTCGCCGCCGAAACGCTGGGCGTCGAAGCGCCCCTGGTGTTCGCTCCGAACAAGGAAATCTCGGTCGAGGGCCAGGGTCTCACGGCTGTTGAAAAAATCTTCAACCGCAATGCCGTGGGCGTCACACCAGGCAAGATACTGCACGCAGGGTCGGACGTCCGCGTCACGGTGAACATCGTCGGGTCGCAGGACACGACCGGGCTTATGACGGCGCAGGAACTCGAAGCGATGGCGGCCACCGTCATTTCTCCGCTGGTCGATGGCGCCTATCAGTCGGGCTGCCACACCGCGTCGGTCTGGGACAAAAAGGCGCAGGCCAATATCCCCAAGCTCATGTCCTTCATGAACAATTTTGGCCTGATCACCGCGCGCGACCCCAAGGGCCGCTATCATGCGATGACCGACGTGATCCACAAGGTGCTGAACGACATCACCGTGGACGACTGGGCGATCATCATCGGCGGCGACAGCCACACCCGCATGTCGAAAGGCGTGGCCTTTGGCGCGGACTCCGGCACGGTTGCATTGGCGCTGGCAACGGGCGAAGCGACCATGCCGATCCCGCAGTCGGTCAAGGTCAGCTTCAAGGGCCAGATGCTCCCCTATATGGACTTCCGCGACGTGGTCCACGCGACCCAGGCGCAGA
Organism: Sphingobium sp. FG125; assembly: GCF_057809795.1. Lineage (NCBI taxonomy): Bacteria > Pseudomonadati > Pseudomonadota > Alphaproteobacteria > Sphingomonadales > Sphingobiaceae > Sphingobium > Sphingobium sp. FG125. The sequence goes on along the minus strand of NZ_JBMDKQ010000026.1, from coordinate 30,146 downwards.
TGCTCGCCCAGTTCGGTGAAAATATATTCCAGGGCCGGGTGATCGAAGTCCACATCGGCACGCTGCTCGCCGATCAGGCCTTCACCTTCACCGACTGGACGGCCGAAATGAAGGCCAAGGCGTCGATCTGCATCTCGCAGGACGAAACGCTGATCGAGTCGCTGGAAATCGCCAAGTCGCGCATCCAGATCATGATCGACAAGGGCATGGACAATGAAGCGGGTACGCTGCGCGGCCTGATCGCCAAGGCGGACGCGCGCATCGCGGAAATCCGTTCGGGCGTGAAGCCCGCACTGGCACCCGACCCCAACGCCAAATATTTTGCTGAGGTGGTGGTCGATCTGGACCTGATCAACGAGCCGATGATCGCCGACCCGGATGTCAACAATGCGGACGTGTCCAAGCGCTACACCCATGACACCATCCGGCCTGTTTCCTATTATGGCGGCACCAAGAAGGTCGATCTGGGCTTTATCGGTTCGTGCATGGTCCATAAGGGCGACATGAAAATCCTGGCCCAGATGCTCAAAAATATCGAAGCCAGCGAAGGCAAGGTCGAGTTCAAGGCACCGCTGGTCGTCGCGCCGCCCACCTATAATATCGTCGATGAGCTGAAAGCCGAAGGCGACTGGGACGTGCTGAAAAAATATGCCGGGTTCGAGTTTGACGATGTGGCGCCGAAGGGCGCTGCGCGGACCAGCTATGAGAAGATGCTGTATCTCGAACGTCCCGGCTGCAACCTGTGCATGGGCAATCAGGAAAAGGCCGCCAAGGGCGACACCGTCATGGCCACCTCCACCCGCCTGTTCCAGGGTCGCGTCGTGGAAGATACGGACGAGAAAAAGGGCGAATCGCTGCTGGCTTCGACCCCGGTTGTGGTGCTGTCGACCATATTGGGCCGCACGCCCAGCATGGACGAATATAAGAGCGCGGTCGTCGGCATCGACCTGACCAAATTCGCACCCCCCGTCGCCCACTGATCCGGGGGTCTGATAGCCATTTCAAACAGATGCCGCCGCTGCGCTCTCCCCTTGGGGAAAGCGCAGCGGCGGCATTGCTATTTCTAGAGTGTGATGACTTTAGATTGAATCCCAAGCTCCGTTCGTTTCGAGCGAAGTCGAGAAACCGGCGTGCCACCGTTTCTCGACTTCGCTCGAAACGAACGGGACAAAGTAAACTCACCCATCTCTATCCCGACCTCACCTGCCTCCCAAACATCTGCCTTGGACGACTTGGCAATTGACTTGGCACCGCTAGTTCCTATCTCCCTGCTACAACGGGATATAGCTGCTTCGACCCATGGTTCGGGCGCCGCCCACCCTTAAGCCGTCCGGCTTTCTGGCGGATCATGCGTCATCATCCCGACCGGGCCGAAGCTACCGCGAGGAGACGCACATTCATGACCGCCATCGGACAGGACACGCTGGGCACGCGCGATATATTGCATGTCGACGGCAAGGACATCGCCTTTTACTCGCTTAAAAGAGCCGCGGCCAAGCTGGGCGACGTCTCCCGCCTGCCCTTCTCGATGAAGGTGCTGCTCGAAAATCTGCTTCGTTTTGAAGATGGCGTGACCGTCACGGTCGAGGACATAAAGGCGATCATCGACTGGCAGAAGGACCGGGGCCAGGCCCAGCGCGAAATCCAGTATCGCCCCGCCCGCGTCCTGCTCCAGGATTTCACCGGCGTCCCCTGCGTGGTCGATCTCGCCGCGATGCGCGACGCGATGAACGCGCTGGGTGCGGACGCCAGCAAGATCAACCCGCAAGTCCCCGTCCACCTCATCATCGACCATAGCGTCATGGTCGACGAATTTGGCACGCCCAAGGCGTTCGAGCAGAATGTGGAAATCGAATATCAGCGCAATATGGAGCGCTACGACTTCCTCAAATGGGGCAGCAAGTCCCTCGCCAATTTCTACGCCGTCCCCCCCGGCACCGGCATCTGCCATCAGGTGAACCTCGAAAATATCGCGCAGGCCGTCTGGTCGTCGGTCGATGCCGACGGCATGACCGTCGCCTATCCCGACACCTGCGTCGGCACCGACAGCCACACCACGATGATAAACGGCCTGGGCGTACTCGGCTGGGGCGTGGGCGGCATCGAAGCGGAAGCCGCGATGCTGGGCCAGCCCGTCTCCATGCTCATCCCCGAAGTCGTCGGCTTCAAATTCACCGGCGCACTCACGGAGGGCGTCACCGCCACCGATCTGGTCCTCACCTGCACCGAAATGCTGCGCAAAAAGGGCGTCGTCGGCCGCTTCGTCGAATATTTCGGCCCCGGCCTCGCCAGCCTCTCGCTCGCCGACCGCGCAACGCTGGCCAATATGGCCCCCGAATATGGCGCGACCTGCGGCTTTTTCGGCATCGATGACAAGACGCTGGACTATATGCGCCTGACCGGCCGCAGCGACGACACGCTCGCACTGGTGGAGGCCTATGCCAAAGAGCAGGGCTTCTGGATCGACCCGTCCGCCGACCTCGTTTTCACCGACACGCTGGAACTCGACCTTGCCAGCGTTGTCCCCAGCCTGGCCGGTCCCAAGCGCCCGCAGGACCGCGTCTCGCTGCCGCAGGTCGATGATGTGTTCAACGCCGATCTGGCCAACACCTACAAGAAGGCGCAGCAGCGCGTACCGGTCGAGGGCGAGGCTTTCGACATTGGCGATGGCGACGTCACCATCGCGGCGATCACCAGCTGCACCAACACATCGAACCCCAGCGTCATGATTGCAGCCGGTCTGGTCGCCCAAAAGGCCAACGAACTCGGCCTCAAGCCCAAGCCCTGGGTCAAGACCAGCCTCGCGCCGGGCAGCCAGGTCGTCACCGACTATCTTGAAAAGGCGGGTCTGCAATCGCATCTCGACGCGATCGGCTTCAACCTTGTGGGCTATGGCTGCACCACCTGCATCGGCAACTCCGGCCCGCTGGCCCCGGCGATCAGCGCCGCGATCAACGACAACGGCCTCGTCGCCGCCGCAGTCATCTCCGGCAACCGCAATTTTGAAGGTCGCGTCTCGCCCGACGTCCGCGCCAATTTCCTGGCCTCGCCCCCGCTGGTTGTCGCCTATGCGCTCAAAGGCACGGTGATCGAGGATTTCATCACCACCCCCATCGGCATCAGCAGCGCAGGTCATGACGTCTATCTGAAAGACATCTGGCCGACCAATGACGAGGTCGCGACAAGCATCGCGGGCTGCATGGACCGGCAAATGTATCAGGCGCGCTACGCCAATGTCTATACGGGCGACGCCCACTGGCAGGCGATCGACGTCACCGGCACCGACACTTATAGCTGGCGTGCAGGTTCCACCTATGTCGCCAACCCGCCCTATTTCGAGGGGTTGAGCATGACCCCGGCACCCGTCACCGACATTATCGCAGCAAAACCGCTGGCCATCTTCGGCGATTCGATCACCACCGATCACATCTCGCCCGCAGGCTCGATCAAGGCGTCCAGCCCCGCCGGCCAATGGCTGTCCGAGCATCAGGTCGCGCAGGCCGACTATAACAGCTATGGTTCCCGGCGCGGCCATCATGAAGTCATGATGCGCGGCACCTTCGCCAATATCCGCATCAAAAATCTGATGCTGGACGGCGTCGAAGGCGGCATGACCCGCTATGACGGCAACGTGATGCCGATCTACGACGCGGCGATGAAGCACAAGGCGGACGGCACCCCGCTGGTCGTCATCGGCGGCAAGGAATATGGCACCGGCTCCTCACGCGACTGGGCGGCCAAGGGCACCAATCTGCTGGGCGTCCGCGCGGTTATCGTCGAAAGTTTCGAGCGTATCCACCGATCCAATCTGGTCGGCATGGGCGTCCTGCCGCTCCAGTTCAAAAATGGCGACACGCGCGATACGCTGGGCCTGACCGGCGATGAAAGCTTCACCATCACCGGTGTCGCGGACCTCAAACCCCGTCAGGATGTGGACGTGCTGGTCACCCGCGCCGACGGCTCAACCTTCACCTTCACCGCGCTCTGCCGGATCGATACGATCAACGAGCTGGAATATTTCCTGAACGGCGGCATCCTTCAATATGTGCTGCGCAAGCTGGCGGCTTGATCGGCTGACGCACCACGCTAAGAGTTGAAAGGCTCCCCCCGGCATGGAGGGAGCCTTTTTCCTGGGGGAGCGCGGCTCTTGGCGTTTTTCGTCGAAGTCATAGGCTGGATGGGCGCGCTGCTGGTACTGGCCGCCTATCTGGGGGTGTCAAGCGGACGGCTGACCGGCGGGTCGGCAGCGTTTCAGGGCATGAACGCGCTGGGTGCCGCCTTCTTCGTACTCAACACATGGTGGCATGACGCAATTCCCTCGATGGTCCTGAACATCATCTGGAGCGGGATCGGCTTCGTCGCATTATGGCGCATCGCCCGCCGGAAAGCATCGCCCGCATGACCCGCCTCATAGACCTGAGCCATGCAATCGAGCATGGGATGCCGACCTATAAGGGCGTGGCAGCACCGCATATCTGCGACTACTGGACCAGGGAGCAATCGCGCGCCACCTATGCAGATGGCAGCGCCTTTCAGATGGGACGGATCGACATGGTGTCGAACACCGGCACCTATCTGGATGCCCCGTTTCACCGTTTTGAGGATGGCGACGATCTGTCGATGCTGGCGCTCGACCGGCTCGTCAGCCTGCCCGCCATCCTCATCAGGCGACCGTTCGAGACAGTCGGGCTGGCGACCGATGCCGCCGATCTGGATGATCTGGACGTGGGCGGCAAGGCCGTGCTGGTCCACACCGGCTGGGACCGGTATTGGCGCACACCGGCCTATTTTGATGTGCATCCGTTCCTGACGGAGAGTGCCGCCTGCCTGCTGGCGGATCGCGGCGCGCGGCTGGTCGGAATCGACAGCCACAATATTGACGATACCCGCCCCGGTTGTGGCCGCCCGGTGCACCGCGCCTTGCTGGGTGCGGGCGTCCTGATTTGCGAACATCTGACCAATATGGGCGCTCTGCCGACGGCGGGTTTCGGCTTTAGCGCGGTACCACCCAAGATCGTGGGCATGGGGACATTTCCTGTCCGGGCATTCGCCATGCTGGATAGCGATCCGATAGCCTGACTTGCCCGCCGCCAAGAAAGGCTGGGCTGGCGACGACGCACGGGATTATCTACCGGATTGGTAGCATGAAAACAGCGCTCATCGTCCGCCATGTTCCCCGCGAAGGGGCCGCTGGCTATCTCCAGCCGATCGAAGCGGCGGGATATCATATCGACCGGGTCGATGTCGCCAGCCCCGATTTTGCGGGCGTCGATCTGTGCGAACCGGACCTGCTAATCATGATGGGCGGGCCGATGGGCGTGTATGAGGCCGATGTCCACCCTTGGATTCCCGTCCAGATCGACAAGCTCGCTGCCCGGCTGGACCGCGACCGGCCAACGCTGGGCGTGTGCCTGGGCAGCCAGATGATCGCGGCAGCTTTGGGCGCACCCGTCTATCCGGGCGGGCGGATGGAACTGGGCTTTGCGCCCGTGACTGTGAATGAAGCGGGCGCGACTTCCCCCCTGCGCCATGTCGATGGCGTGCCGCTGCTGCATTGGCATAGCGACACGTTCGATCTGCCCGATGGCGTCGATCTGCTCGCCTCCACCGACCTCTACGCCCATCAGGCCTTTCGGCGCGGCCCCAATCTGCTGGCGCTGCAATTCCACGCCGAAATGGGCGAGGACCCCCGCTTCGACGAATGGCTGACCCATTTCTGGGCCGACCTGGATATTGCGGGCCAGTGCGGCATCGCCCTGCGACAGGCCCATGACGATCATGGTCCCGGCGCAGTGGCGGCTGGCCGGGCGATGATCGGGGAGTGGCTGGCGGGGGTACGGGTTTAAGCGTTCGCACCGGGAAGAGCGGTCAGAATTCGATGTCGAGTTCTTCCACCTCGTCCGGCTCGACCCGCGCCTCATCAATCCATTCGCGCATGATGTCCCAGCTGTTGATCGTCCGGCAATAGGCCGCCGCCGTCGCCGACACCGGCACGGCATAGGTCAGGAAGCGTTCGGCCACCGGCGCGAACATGGCGTCGGCGACGGTCGGCTTGTCGCCGAACAGCCACGGTCCGCCATAGCTGTCCAGACATTCCGCCCAGATCGTCTCGATCCGTTCGATGTCGGGCTTGGCCCCGGAAAAGATCGGGAATTTGGCGTGCCGGACTTTCAGGTTCATCGGCAGGGCGGAGCGGAGATTGGCAAAGCCCGAATGAATTTCCCCCGATACCGACCGGCAATGGGCGCGGGCAATCCGGTCAGCCGGGTACATGCCCGCGTCAGGATACAGCTCATGCAGATATTCCGCGATCGCCAGCGTGTCCCAGACGCTTGCCCCTTCATGCGTCAGGCGCGGCACCAGCACGGAGGGTGAGAGCAGCAACAGCTCAGCGCGATTTTCCGCGTCGTCCAGCGCGATCAGCTTTTCTTCGACCTTCAGTCCCGCGATGCGACACAGCAACCAACCACGCAGCGACCAGGACGAATAATTTTTACTGGATAGAGTGAGTTGTGCGATAGCCATGACATTCCCTCCGGTCAGCCTTAACCTACATTTATGATGATGCGGTGCAACATATAATCCGTGTATAGCGTTGCATACGTAAACCGATTCGGATGGACGGATTGAACAAGGCGCGCTTATAGTCATGCGAATGCTGTACAGTGGTTATCAGGCGTGGAACGATATGCTGGCGCCGGCACGCTTCGGGGCGCAGATCGCGCTGGGGATGCGCGACAAGATGGGGCCTATGGCCGACTGGGCCATGCCGCGCCGCATGTTCGCGCTGATGGATGTGTTCCAGGGCGCGCGCGTCACGCACAAGCGTCCGGCCTATGCGATCGACACTGTGCGCAGCGGCAATGCCGATGTCGCGGTGCGCGAGGAGATTGTCGCGGACCTGCCCTTTGGCGACCTGCTGCATTTCGTGAAGGATGAGGTAGAGACCGCCCAGCCGCGCGTGCTCGTGGTAGCGCCGATGTCGGGTCATTTCTCCACCTTGTTGCGCAGCACGGTGGTGACCCTGCTCCAGGACCATGACGTCTATATTACCGACTGGAAAAATGCCCGCGACGTGCCGCTGGAGGCCGGGCGCTTCGGCTTTGAGGATTATGTCGATTATATCATCCAGTTTTTCCAGACGATGGGACCGGGCGCGCATCTGCTGTCGGTATGCCAGCCCTGCGTCCCTGCTCTGGCGGCAGTGGCGGTCATGGCCGAGGATAAAAACCCGGCAACGCCCAAGTCGATGACGCTGATGGGCGGGCCGATCGACACGCGAGTCGCGCCGACCGTGGTCAACGACCTGGCCAATGACAAGCCGATCGACTGGTTCGAGAAGAATCTGATCTCCACCGTCCCATTCCGCTATGCCGGGCGCGGTCGCGAAGTCTATCCGGGCTTCCTGCAACTTTCCGCCTTCATGGCGATGAACATGGAACGGCACGGGTCGCAGCATCGCGAACTTTACCAGTTGCTCGCCGATGGCAAGACGGTCGAGGCGGACAAGATCAAGACGTTCTACGAGGAATATTTCGCGGTCCTGGACATGACCAAGGAATTCTACCTTGAAACCGTCGACCTGGTATTCCAGCGCACGATGCTGGCCAAGGGCGAGTTGATGCACCGCGGTCGTCCCGTCAATCCGGGCGCGATCCGCAAGACTGCGCTGCTGACGGTCGAGGGCGAAAAGGATGATGTCTGCGCCGTGGGCCAGACGGCGGCGGCACACACGCTCTGCACGGGCCTGCGCCCGCATCTCAAACGCCATCATTTGCAGCCGGGCGTCGGCCATTATGGCGTCTTTTCCGGCAGCAAATGGGAAAAGCAGGTCTATCCGCAGGTGCGGAACATGATCCTGTCGATGAACTGACGCCCCGGTTGCGGGCAAGCGTCGGATAGGAGATGCGGGGCTTAGCTTCGCATATTTCCCGGCAATCATGATATTTTCGTGCGCAACGCGGACAGGATGTTACGCATTCTGCGGTGATGGGTGCGCGCGGAACTTCGCAAACTTCGCCCATATCGCTTGTGGGGAATTTGGGTGAAGTTTGCCGGTCGGCCATGCGGAGCGCGCGGTCGTGTGTGGGGTGCGAACGATGGGAAGGAGCCGGGCGCGCTTATAGCAGGCGGGGCTGGTGTAGGACAGCGAGGGTCGCCTCTTCCAACTGCGGCATAGTGCGCGATGGCTTGAGGGTTTTCTCAACCTCCGTTCGTTTCGAGCGAAGTCGAGAAACACAGCGTGCAGGTTTCTCGACTTCGCTCGAAACGAACGGGGCGGGGTTGCGACGGCACACCCTATCGCCGCCGCCTCACCCTACCATTCATACGCCTTGGGCAGCGCGCCCTCGCCCGGCGTCGCATAGCGGTCGCGCAGCTTGGTCTGGCGGTTGTCGATCGGTTGCGGCACGCCGTCGACCCAAACCGCGATCGGCGCGGAGGTCATTTCCAGCGGATCGCCGTCCCACAGCACGACATCCCCGGCTCGCCCGGCCTTGAGCGAACCGATGCGATCGCCCAGCCCCATGGCTTCGGCAGGCGCGCTGCTGATGGTGCGGAGCGCCTGGCCCCAACTGAGACCCGTGGCCCCCGGCACCTTGTTCAGCGCCACCATATTGCCCGCCTGCTGGGTCGCGAGGCGCAGTTGCAGCCCCTCGTCCCGGTCCATCAGCCCCATGGATACGGCCACGCCTGCCTTCACCATGCGCCCGACATTGCTCTGGGTCGCGGCGAGCTTTTCAAAGCTGGAGGGGAGATCGTCGAGGCCGCCCGCGATCACCGGCACCTTGGCGGCGGCGATTTGCGGCGCGACCATCCAGCCTTCGGCGGCCCCGGCGATGATGATCTTGAGCGCGGGGAAATCCTGCCGCAGCGACAGGACGGTCACTATATCGCGCGCGCTTTCGACATGGACCATCAGCGGCATCGCGCCGGTGACGACCGGAACCAGCGCCTGCGCATCCACCCGGTTGAGCAGCGCATCCCTCGACCGCCCGTCATAGCTGGCGGGGGCTTTGGCAAACTCCTGCGCCTCGCGCAGCATGGTTTTGAAGGTCAGGATCGCGGCAGGGCGGCTGCCGCCTGCATCCTTGGCCCCTTCCTCGCCCAGTTCGACATATTGGAAGGCGCGCGCCTTCGTGATAGCGTTCATGTCCGCGCCCAGATCGACCACAGCGCCCTGCCCTGCAAAAATGCCGGTGCCGGTAGATGGGACGACGACGGCGCGGGTGATCCCCGCCGTCCGGCTGATCGCGATCGGGTTGGCGAGCGGGTTGATCGCAGGCGCCACGTCGATCGCAGCGGAGAAGGGCGAGCGGGCGCTGGCGTCGTTTGTTTCGTTGACCGCGGGAACTTCGACCAGACCTACCCGCGAATAGCCGGAGACCAGACCGGGCGTCACCCATTTGCCGCCCGCGTCGATCGTCTTGGTGCCGGGCGGAATGGCGATGCCTGCGCCAGCGGCGGCCACCTTGCCAGCTGTGATAAGGACGGTGCCGTTGCGGATGGGTTCGGAGCCGTCACCAATGGCGAGGGTCGCGCCGGTGATGGCGAGCGATTGGGCAAGGGCGGGGGTGGAGAGCAACGCAAGAGCCGCGAAGGCTGCGTGACCGCTTCTCGACTTCGCTCGAAGCGAACGGATGTTGGATGCCTTCGTCATTTCACATCTCCCGCGCCGATCTGGCCGAGTTCAAAGTCGCTGACCGGGCGCAGCTTGGGATTGGCGCTGTCGTAGAGCAAAGCGCCGTCGATCCACACTTTTTCCGGCCGGGTATAGGTGCTGAACGGATTGCCGTTCCACAGCACCACGTCGGCCATCTTGCCGACCTTCAGGCTGCCGGTCTGTTCGGCGATGCCCATGGCCCGCGCGGGATTGATGGCGAGCCAGGTCCAGGCGACCTCGTCCGCGATGGCGATCCCCATACGGCGACCCGCGCCCAGTGCCTTGGCCGCCTCCTGATTGAGGCGCTGGATGCCATTCTCGTCATCGCTATGGACGATGGTGCAGGCGCCTGCGCGGTGGACCAGCGGGATATTCTCCCTGATCCCGTCATAGGCCTCCATCTTGAAGCCATACCAGTCGCCCCACAGCGCCGAACAGACGCCATTGTCGCGCAGCAGGTCGGCGATCTTGTAGGCCTCGACCGCGTGGTGGAAGGCGGTGACCTTGTAGCCGAACTCCTTGCCCATATCGATGACATTGGCCATTTCGTCGGCGCGGTAGCAGTGATTGTGGACAAGTATCTTGCCCTCCAGCACATCGGCCAGCGTTTCCAGCCCCAGGTCGCGGGTCTGGTCTTTCCCGGCGGCGCGTTTCTTCTGATAGTCGCGCGCCTTGATCCAGGTCTGGCGGTTGACCGCCATATTGCCCATGCGGGTGGACGGCTCGCGTCCCTTGGAGCCGTAAACACGCTTGGGATTTTCGCCGCAGGCCATTTTGAGGCCATAAGGCGCGCCGGGGAATTTCATCCCTTGCATGGTGCGGGCGGGGACGTTTTTCAGCGTCACGCTGCGCCCGCCAAACAGATTGGCCGATCCGGGCAGGATTTGCAGGCTGGTCACCCCGCCATTGGCCAGCGCCCGCCCGAACCCGGCATCCTGCGGCCAGATACTATGTTCGGCCCACACATGAGCGGTGACCGGCGCGGTCGCTTCATTGCCGTCGGACAGCGCGTCCACGCTGGGGCTGGGATAGTCGCCCAGATGGCTGTGAATGTCGATCACGCCCGGCGTTACATATTTGCCGGTGCCGTCGAACACCGCGATGTCGGCGGGGATCGGCGTGTCGGGGCCGCCGATCGCGGTCACCTTGCCATCGGACAGGAATATGACGCCATTGTCGATCCGTCCCCCCTCCCCGTCGAAAATGGTCGCGCCGCGAATGGCGGTCGCGACGCCGGGATAGGCTTTGTAGGTGGAGGGATAGGGATTGTCGGGTTCTGCCGAACTGCCCTGCGTCGGCGTGGGCGCATCCTTGTCTTTCGTCGCCCCCGCCGGGACGGCAGTGCTGACCAGCAGCGCCGCCATAAGCAGCATCCTCATGCCCTGACTCATGGCTTATCCTCCGCGCCGATCGTGTCGAGATGCATCAGCCGCTTGATCATGGGCGAAATGAGCAGCACCAGCACGCCCACCCCCATCGAAAACCAGCCGATACGGGTATAGACGCCCAGCACCTGGGTGACGCCATCCGCGTCACCGCTGCCGGTGGCGCGGGCGATGAGGCCAGCGATGAAATTGCCCGCCGCCATGGCCAGGAACCAGGTCCCCATCACCAGCCCGACCATGTTAGGCACCGACAGCCGCGTCATCGCCGACAGGCCGACGGGGGAAAAGCACAGTTCCGCCATGGTGTGGAACAGATAGATGAGGATGACGAACAGCAACGGCGTCAAATCCTCCCCCGCCATCGCCGCGCCCGCCACCAGCACCAGAAAACCCGCGCCGCACAATATGAGGCCAATGCCGAATTTGGCGGGCGAGGATGGCTCCAGGCGGCGCTTGTCGAGGAAGGTCCACAGCAGGGCGAACAACGGCGCCAGCAGGATGATGAAGATCGAATTGACCGACTGGAACATCGACGCGGGAATATCCCAGCCCAGCACGTTGCGATCGACATTGCGGTCGGTGAAGATGTTGAGCGACGATCCGGTCTGTTCAAACAGACCCCAGAAGAGCGGGTTGAGCGCGATCAGGAAAAGCGCGGCAAACATGCGGTCGCGGTCGACCTTGCCCAGCGTGCCAAGCGTGCGCCAGACGATATAGATGACCGTCAACGCCGCGAAGGCCAGAAGCGCATAGCCCAGCAATTCGGCATAGCGGATGACGAACCAGATCGCGACAACGCCCAGTATCGCGCCCAGATAGATGGTCCATTCCTGACTGACGCCCGCCACCACAGGCGCGCGCAGTTGCTGCGGCGCGGGCGGCTCGCCCTTGCCCAGCAGCCAGGGGGTCAGCCAGACGAACATCACAAGGCCCAGCAACATGCCGACCCCCGCCGCGCCAAAGCCCCAGCCCCAGCCCATCGTTTCCCCCAACAAGCCGCAGACCAGCGGGCCGATCGCCCCGCCCGCATTGATGCCCATGTAGAAGATGGAGAAAGCCGGGTCGCGGCGCGCATCGTCGCGCGGATAGAGTTCGCCCACCAGCACCGAGATATTGGCTTTGAGGAACCCGGTGCCAACGATGATGCTGGCCAGCGCCAGATAGAAACCGTTGAGATAGACAGGGTCCTGCCCCCCCGGTCCCTCGGTCACCGCGATCAGGAAATGGCCGAAAGCGATGAACAGCCCGCCCGCCAGCACCGCCTTGCGCGGCCCCAGGAAACGGTCGGCCAGATAGCCACCGATGACCGGGGTGATGTAAACCAACGAGGTATAAGCCCCGTAGAGCAGATAGGCCTTGTCCTCGCCAAACAGGAAATGTTTGGTGAGGTAGAAAATCAGGATCGCGCGCATCCCATAATAGGAAAAACGCTCCCACATCTCTGCGAAAAACAGCAGGAACAGTCCGCGCGGATGGCCAAGCCAGGTCTTGCCCGCTGCCGCCGCGCCAGAAATTGAGGTCGCCATCAGCTACCCTTGTCTATTATGTGTGCCGGTCCGCCGAACGGGGACCAGAGGATGGCGCGAGACTAGAGCCTATTTCGCATCTGTCAAAAGCGCAGGCGGCCCTTGCGTCAAAGCGGGTGCCGCGCCATCTGGGCGCGATGTTCAATGATCGCTCCTCCCCGCTCGCCCTGCTCCAGACCCGCCGTTCGGGCAAACCGCGCGACCTGATCGCGCCCGGCCCGGACGATGCGCAATTGCGCCAGATATTGGAGGTGGCGATCCGCACGCCCGACCATGGCAAGCTGGCCCCGTGGCGCTTCGTGGTCGTGCCGCTGGAAAAGCGCGCGGCCTTCGCCGACCTCCTCGAAACCGCCTATCGCGCCGAAAAGCCCGATGCCGGACGGCTGGAGATAGACGCGATGCACCAGTTTGCCCATCAGGCGCCGACCTTGGTGGTGGCCCTGTCCGCGCCGGTCGCGGGCAGCAAGATACCGGTGTGGGAACAGCAATTGTCGGTTGGCGCAGCGATCATGAATTTGCTCAACGCCACCCATGCGCTGGGCTTTGCCGGGGGCTGGCTGACCGGGTGGCCGACCTATAATCAGGATGTGCGCGCGGCCTTTGGCGCGGAAGGCGAAAGCATCGCCGGCTTCATCTTTATCGGCACGCCGGGCAAGCCGCAGGAGGAGCGACCCCGGCCAGATTATGACGCCGTGATATCAGTTTGGGACAGATAGTTACGCAATCGACCCGATCCAGCGCAAGCAACTGCCTTGCGCGCATCGCTGTATTATGGCACTGACGCAGTCATGGTCGACGATTCCAAACCCGTCTATCTCCGCCTGCGTGAGATTATTGCTGCGTCCATTTTGGATGGTGAATTTTGCGATGGCGACATGCTGCCATCGGTGCGCGCCTTTGCCGCGCAACAGGGTGCCAATCCGCTGACCGTGGCGAAGGCCTATCAGAGTTTTCAGGACGACGGGCTGGTCGTGGTGAAACGTGGCGTCGGCATGTTCGTCGCTGACGGCGCAACCCGCCGGTTGCGCGTGGCGGAACGGGAGCATTTTCTGGAAACCGTCTGGCCCCCGGTCGCGGCGCAGATTCGGCGGCTGGGGCTGCGCATCGACGAACTGGACGCGCAGAAGGCCTGAGCTGAACGCGGGCTTTTCCTGTCTCTTTAGGTACCATTCCCCAACCTCCGTTCGTTTCGAGCGAAGTCGAGAAACGGTAACGCGCGGTTTCTCGACTTCGCTCGAAACGAACGGACCAAAGGGAAGTCATCACGTCTCGCAGGGCAGGATTTCCTATAGCGCTGCCAATGCGTCAACCGCCTCCTGCCGCCCGGCAAAATTACCGGTCGCAGCGCGTTGCAGCGCCAGCTTCGCCTCGCCCTTGCGCCCTACCGCGGCATAGGCCTGCCCCAGATGGAGTTGCAGCACGGGAAGTCCCGGTGCCAGCGCCACTGCCTTTTCCAGCAGATCGACCGCTGCCGGTCCCTTCTCTCCCGTTCGCAGCAGCGTCCAGCCGTAAATGTCTGCGGTCATCGGGTTGGCGGGCATCAGGCGATAGGCATGGGCGGCATAGGCCCGCGCAGCCCCGCGATCCCCGCTTTCCAGCGCGGCACGGGCGAGGTCGGCCATCAGCACCGCGTCGCCATCGCCGGTCTGCGCCCGCACCGCGTGCAACAGGCGCTGCGCCGCGCGCCAGTCCTGCCGCTGCATGGCGATAGCGGCGGCCAGGCGCTGGGCTTCGGGGTCATTGGGATGCTGGGTCAGGAAAAGTTGCACGACCTGCGCCGCCCGCACGGCATTGCCCGCCTGCCCCCAGGCGGCAGCAAGGCGCATGGCAGCGGCGCGATCGAACCGTATATTGGCGGAGGCTTCATAAGCGCGTGCCGCGTCGGCAGGACGGCCCGCAGCGCCAAGCGCGTCGCCCTGGATCAGCCAAGCATCGGGCGCACCGGGATTGGCGTGGCTGAGCGCCTCCGCGCGGGCCAGTGCGTCACCGACACGGCCCGTGCTCAGCAAGGCGCGGATATAGGGGATATTGTCGCGCGCGGTCGCGGCGCTGGCGGGCGGTGGTCCGTCGGCCAGCATCGCATCGCGCGGACTGGCGAAGGGATCGGCAGCCGCGCGCACCGGCCAGGCGGCACGGGCCAGCATGTCAGCAGCCATCGCCCGGTTGCCCAACCCCTCCTGCGCGCGCGCGGCCAGCGTCAACACATAGGGATCGGCGTCGCGCTGGGCGACGATCGGGGCCAGCAGGGTTGCGGCGGCAGCATAATCGCCGGTCAGATATTGGGCGCGCGCCAACAGCGTGCGGGCGGTGCGATTGTCGGGCTGGGCCGCGACCAGCGGGGCCAGCGCTTCGGCGGCCAGGACGGCATTGCCCTCCTGCAAATTCAGCACGCCGCGCAACAGCCGGGTCGCCGGTTCATCGTCCAGCCGTCCCTGCGTGCGGTCCAGCAAAGTGCGGGCAAGATCAGCCTTGCCCGCGCGCGCCGCCATCACCGCCTGCATCATCCACGCCCGCGCATTGGCGGGATCGAGCGCCAATATCCGGCGCGTGAGGCTGAGCATCGCGCCCGCCGATCCGGCATCCGCCAGCGTCGCTGCATATTGCTCCATCGTCGGGATCGAATCGGGACGAACCGCCAGCGCCCGGTCGAACCAGGGGAGTGAGGCAGTCAGGCCATATTGGGCGCGGGTCAGTTCACCGCGCAGCGTCAGCGCCTTGGCATCGGCAGGGTTCAGTGCAACGGCCCGGTCAGCCGCCGCAATCGCCCCCGCCTGATCGCCGGTCGCCAGCCGGAAGCGGCCAAGCTCGACCCAATTTTCCGCATCATTGGGCGCAATCGACAGCGCGCTGGCCAGCGCATTTTGCGCCGCGCGCATATCTCCCTGCGCCATGGCGGCACGCGCTGTGATGCGCGCGACCATGTCCAGATCGGTGTCGGGCACGTCAGGCGCGCGCGCCTCCTTCAGCGCTGCAACGGCATCCCCCTGCAACAACAGCGCCTGCGCCATGACCGCGCGAGTCTGCGACGGTGGCGCGCCCAAAGCCCGCGCGCGCTCAACTTCGGCCTGCGCCCCTGCCCCATCACCCAGTTCCACCAGCGCCCGCGCCTGCGCTTCCCGCGCGACCACGGATCGCGGCGCGCCCTTGATCGCGTTCATCAGCTCGATCCGCGCCGTGCGCGCATCACCCTTGTCGAGCGCCGCCAGCCCGCGCGCCAGCGCAGCGCTGCCGTCACGCTCATGCGCGCGCCATTGCCACAGGCCCGCCACGCCCAGCAGCAGGGCGACGATCGCAGCAATCAGGGCGATACGAGTTCGGCTCATGCCTGCATCTGATATTGCTTGAGCAAGTCATAGAGGGTCGGGCGGCTGATCCCCAATATCTTGGCCGCGCCCGATATATTGCCGTCGGTGCGGGCGATGGCGCGGCGGATGGCGCGACGGTCGGCCATTTCCCGCGCGGCCTTCAGGTTCACGACTTCGCCCCCGGCGGCGCGCTCCTCGTCCAGGTCGAGATCAGCGGCGGTCACCAGCTTGCTATCGGCCATGATGACCGCGCGCTTCATGCGGTTTTCCAGCTCGCGCACATTGCCTGGCCAGGTCCAGGCGTCGAGCGCCGCGAGTGCATCGGGGGCCAGCCCCTTGACCCCAGGGTTCATCTCCCGCGCGAAGCGGGTCAGGAAATGCCGCGCCAGCAGCGCCGGGTCGCCCGGCCTGTCTTTCAGCGCGGGGATGCGGATGACGATCTCGGCGAGGCGATAGTAAAGATCCTCGCGGAAGCTGCCCGCTGCGATCATCTCCTCCAGATTCTGGTGGGTGGCGCAGACGATGCGGGTATCGACGGCAATGGCGGTGCGACCGCCGACCCGCTCGATCGAGCGTTCCTGCAAGAAGCGCAGCAATTTGACCTGAAGCGCCAGCGGGATGTCACCCACTTCATCAAGGAACAGGGTGCCGCCCTGCGCCTGTTCGATCTTGCCCGGCGTCATCTTGATCGCGCCGGTGAACGCGCCCTTTTCATGGCCGAACAGTTCGGATTCGAGCAGGGTTTCGGGGATCGCCGCGCAATTGATCGCGACGAAAGCGCCGTTCCGACGCGGACTGGCATCGTGCAGCCCCTGCGCCAGCAATTCCTTGCCCGTGCCGCTGGCGCCCAGCAGCAGAACCGAAACCTGCGCGCTGGCGACCCGTTCGATGGTACGCGCGACCTTCATCATTTCCGGCGCAGCGCTGATCAGGCGGCCCAAGACCCGGCCATCCTCCGGCGCAGTATCGGCGAGGCGCGCATTTTCCTGTTCCAGCGCATGAACATGGAAAGCGCGGCGGACGATCATGCCCAGTTCGTCGATGTCGACCGGCTTCTGGTAAAAATCATAGGCCCCGCCCGCGATCGCATCGAGCGCGCTTTCACGCGCGCCATGGCCGGACGCGACGATGACTTTGGTGTCGGGCTTGATCCGCAATATCTCCGCCAGCGTGGCAAAGCCCTCGCTGGTGCCGTCCGGGTCCGGCGGCAGGCCAAGGTCCAGCGTCACCACATCGGGGGTTTCCGCGCGCAGAATCTCAATCGCCTCTTCCCGGTCGCCCGCGATGAACAGCTGATAATCCTCATAGGCCCAGCGCAACTGGCGCTGGAGACCGGGATCATCCTCGACGATCAGCAATTTGGGGCGCGTGTCGCTCATCAGGCGGCTTTCTCTTTTTGGTCGATCCGGGGGGCCAGCGGCAGGCGCAGGGTGAAGCGGCTGCCGACGCCGATCTTGCTTTCAACGTCGATCCGCCCGCCCATGGCCTGCGCCAGCGCGCGCGCCTCGAACGCGCCAATGCCGAAACCGCCCGCCTTGCTGGACGAAAAGGGCTTGAACAGATCGCGGCGGATATATTCCGCGCTCATGCCCCGGCCATGGTCGATAATCTCCACCAGCACGTCGCTGGCGTCGGCGGACAGGCGCAGTTCGACCGGACTGTCCGGCGCGCTGGCGTCGATCGCATTCTGGAGCAGATGGGTGAGTATCTGTTCGACCCGCGCCGGATCGGCCAGCGCCAGCGGCGCGGTGCCTAACACCTCAACCGGGTGCTGGCGCGCGCGGGTGCGGGCGACCTGATCGGCCATGTCGCGCAGCGAAAGCGGACGGGGTTCTTCCGCCTTGCCCTTATTATGCTGCGACAGGCGGGCAAGCATGTCGTTCATCTTGCCGACTGATTCCTGGAGCGTCAGGACCATATCGGCGCGGAAATCGGGGTTGTCGGCATGGCGCTGCGCGTTGCGGGCGAGCAGCGAAAGCTGGCTCACCAGATTTTTGACGTCATGGATGATGAAGGCGAAGCGGCGGTTAAATTCCTCGAACCGCTGCGCATCGTCCAGCGCCTGCTGGCCCTGCGCCTCGCTGATATAGGTCGCCGCCTGCCGCCCGGCGGCGCGCAGCATGTCGAAATCCTCCCAGTCGAGTCGCCGGTCGATCGGCGGTCGGGCGAGCAGGATCGCGGCGATCAGGCGGCCATAATGAACGAGCGGCACCAGCGCCCAGCCGCGCCTGTCCTCCACCATCCAGTCGGGCAGGCGCAGTGCGCCCTCCCCGGTCCTGGGCTTGCCAAGATCGATGATCCAGCCAGTCTGTTCCCATGCAGCTACCGTCTCCGGGGCCAGCGTCGCGCTGTCGGGCAGGTCGCCGCCCCAGTTCCAGTGGGTCTCGAACGTCAGCCCGCCCTGTTCGTCGCGCAGCAACAGCATGGCGGCGGGCGAATCGGTGATGTCGGCGACCGCCTTGGCCACCCGCTCGCCCAAAGGTGCGGCATCCTCGCCGGGGCGGCCGATCGTCTCGCCAAAGCGCATCCATTCGGTGCGATAATCATAGCGATGCTGGAAGAAATGCTTGGCGACCTGCACCTTCCACAGCGCGCGCATCTGTGGCGATGGCAGCAACACCAGCGCGGTGACGGCGGTGAAGAATACCGCGCCGATCTCCACCACGCGCGCATAAGGCCCGGCGATGAGTTCGACCAATATGGCGGCGGCGGTCAGGACGATGACATAGAGGGCAATGGCAAAGAGCGACAGCGACTGAAAGGTCAGGGTACGCGACAATTGCAGCCGCCCGGCCATATCCTTGCGCATCCCCACCGCGATCACCGGGGCGAGCAGCGCCATCAGCAGGCCGCGCAGGGCGTAAAGTTCGCTCACGCGGGTCGGGGCGAAATAGCAGAGCGCATAGAGATTAAGGTCATAGGTCCACATCGCCACCAGCGCGCCGAGCAGCAGCGCCACCCCGCCCCGCTCACGCGAGGGCCAGGCGGTGTAGAGATGATGGACCAGCAGCAGGCTGCCGATCGCGGTCATCATCCGCAGCACCAGCGACACATTGACGAGCGCGCGATGCATATCGCTGTCCGGCGACAATTGCCGCCAGACCAGATCGGTCGAGGTCTGGAGCAGGATCAGCCCGGCAACCGCGGCATAGAGCGCGCTGATCGCCAGGATCGGCCCGGCCCGGCCCACCGGCCCGCGCCGCAGCATGACGAACATCGTCAGCAGCCAGGCGGCATTGCGGATGCTTTCGCCGATACCGGTCAGCGGTTTGGAGACGCCGCCAAAGGACACATACAGCGCCCAGCAACTGGTCAGCAGCAGCGCGACCGCCAGCATCCGGGGTTCGGCCGTGTCGTCCCGCCGCCGCAGGATGAAGATGCCCAGCGCCGCAAACAGCACCGCGGCCAGCGCATGGCCCCAGTCGCCGACAAATTGAAGCAGCATGCCCATAGCGTGCGCCTCAGCGCGCGCCGTCGGGCCAGAGGACAACCCGCAGGGTCTGGATCAGGATCAAAAGGTCCAGGAAAGGCGTGTAATTCTTGGCGTAATAGAGGTCATATTCCAGCTTGTGCCGGGCATCCTCGATCGACGCGCCATAGGGGTAATTGATCTGCGCCCAGCCGGTAATGCCGGGCTTTACCATATGGCGTTCGGCATAATAGCGCAGATGCTGTTCCAGATCCTCGACGAACTGGCGGCGTTCGGGGCGCGGGCCGACAAAGCTCATTTCGCCCTTCAGCACGGTCCAGGTCTGCGGCAATTCGTCGATCCGCAACTTGCGCAGCCAATAGCCAAGGCGGGTGATGCGCGGATCATCCTTTTCCGCCCAGACCGCCTGACCATCGACTTCCGCGTCAGTCCGCATCGTGCGCAGCTTGACGATCCAGAATTCCTGGCCGAACAGGCCGACCCGCTGTTGCCGGTAGAAAGCCGGTCCCTTGCTGTCGAGCTTCACCAATATCGCGGCGATCAGGATGACGGGGCCGGTCAGCGCCAGCAGCAGGGCGCTGGCAAGGATGTCGAACAGCCGCTTGGCGAAGCTGGATATGCGGCGACCGGCGGAAAAGCCGTCGGAAAAGATCAGCCAGCTGGGATTGACGCTGGCCAGGTCGACCCGGCCTGTCTCCCGCTCAAGGAAAGTCGACAGGTCGTTGACATGCACGCCGGTGGTCTTGATCCGCAGCAGGTCGGACATGGGGATGGCGTTGCGCCGTTCCTCCAGCGCCAGCACCACTTCGCTGGCGTTCAGGCGGACGACGAAATCGGATAGATTGTAAATGGCGCTGCGGTTGATCGCTTCCTGCACAACCTGCGGCCCGTCATTCATGGCGATATAGCCGACGACCAGATAGCCAGCGCCCTTCTTCTTTTCCAGTTCGCGGATGCGGTCGGCGCGATTACCCGCACCCAGCACGACCAGCCGCCGCTTGAACGCTTCGCCGCCCAGCATCGAACCGAGCAGCAGGCGCAGCGCCAGCAGCAAGCCCATCGCCAGCCCCATCGCGTAGAGCGAGTTGGAACGCCACAGCGTCATGCCGGGCAGCAGGAAATAAAGGACCGAAAGAAAGATGACGCCGAGCGACACAGCGACCAGCAACCGGGCAAAGGCGAATCGGATCGATTGCAACGCTTCGGTGCCATAAACGCCGACCGCGATCATGCCGGTCTGGATCGCGAAGGCGAAGCTGAGCAGCGGCCCCATGCGGGTCGTCACATGCTCGATATCCATGCCGATCTGGTGTGCGCGCAAGATCCAGCCGCCCTCCGCAGCGCAGAGCAGCAGCACGAAATCGAGCAGCCCCAGCAGCAGCACGGCGTGCGGCACATAATGTTTGAACAGCCTGATCATGGTCGCACTATCGGTCCTGGTGGTGTCGGACCTGCCCTTACAATGGCTGTAAGAAAATCCGACAGGCCTATACCCTGCCCGAAAATGGCAAAGAAATCCTGAATCCGGGACGAAAGTGCTTAAAGACGGCGCGCTGGGGTCACCCGATAATGTCAGCGTGCCCCGCCGCTATTGATCATTTGGTGTCGCCCAGCTTGTCGGCGGCATTCTTGGCCGCGTCACCGACCAGTTTGGCCGCGTCGTCCACCGACTGCGCGGCACCGGTGACGGCTTCCGCCTGCCGATCATCGCGGCGATCATTGGTCAGGTAGAAAAAGCCGATGGCCAGGATCAGCGCCAGCGCGACCAGCGCAAACACCACGCCGCTGCCGCGCGATCGCTCGACTATGGTGACATGAACGGACGGATCGTCCCGCCCCGTGGGGTCATTGCCCATATTGCGTCTCCTTGATGGAGCAACAACGGGCAGAGCGGGCCAATCGTTCCGGTTAGAGTCTGTTTGGAAATGCGCCTTTTGCGCATCCGCACCGGCCTTCAAACGAGTCACGTGCCTCGTTTGAACCCCACCCGACCTCCCACTCAGGATACACTCTGTGGGCGGTCGGGTGGGGGTGTGGGCCGGTGCGGCAACCGAAATGCGCTCTTTTGCGCATTTCGAAACAAACTCTCAGTCCTCTATCTGATCATGATCACGACCCCGGCTGAGCCGATCGACATCGTCCATAATCTCGTCCAGCACGGCTGTTTCGGTCGTCACCTGGCTGCGGCGCGACGGCAGGTCGCCGCTTTCGAGTATCTGTTCGAGCGCCGCGCGACCGCGGGCCACCCGGCTCTTGATCGTGCCGACGGCTACGCCGCAAATCTCGGCGGCTTCCTCATAGGCAAAGCCCCCTGCGCCCACCAGAATCAGCGCCTCGCGCTGGGGCTGGGGCAATTGCAGCAGGGCGCGTTGCATGTCGCTGAGTTCGACATGCTTGTCCTGCGATGCAGGCGCCGCGAGGATGCGATCTGCGGTCAGGTCGTCCCAATCGCCGCGAAAACGCGAACGGCGCATTTGCGAGAGATAATGGTTGCGCAGGATGATGAAGGTCCAGGCGCGCATGTTGGTGCCGGCCTGAAAGCGCTGCCGCGCCGCCCACGCCTTGAGCAGGGTTTCCTGCACCAGATCGTCCGCTGTATCCCGGTTGCCCGACAGCGAACGGCCAAAGGCGCGAAGGTGCGGGATGACCGCTGCCAGTTCACGCTTGAAATCCGTGTCCGAAAGCGGCGCGCGCTCTTCCGCCGGCACAATCTCGGTCAGGTCATCGCTGTCGCCAACGTCATCAGACATGGGCAGGTCCCCCTTGGTGGTTGCCGTCCTCATCCCATGAACCGACATCGTCAAAGCCATAAATGCGCCCGCATCCTAAATCATGTGCCGTCAAAAACCAGTTCCCGCAATCTGTGCCGTTAGCGCCAGAGGACGAAGAGCATCACAATCACGGCCAGTGCCAGCGAAATGCCCAGCACATAGCGCACGACATGCTCCGTCGATCCGCCGCGCGCGTCATCGGTCGTGATATGCTGTTCAGGATCTACCATGGCCCATCTCCCGATCGTTACGCATCATTAACGCCAGCAACGATCGGGAGTTCCACCACTCGGTTATAAACGCGCCGCCAGTCAGGCGGGGGCAGTCGCCTCGTCAAAGAACAGTGCCTGCGAAATCGCCGCCTTGACGGTCGACCGCTGGAACGGCTTGGTGATCAGGAAGGTCGGCTCCGGCCGTTCGCCGGTCAGCAGCCGTTCGGGGAAGGCCGTGATGAAGATCACCGGCACCGAAAATTCAGCCAGGATGTCCTTCACCGCGTCGATGCCGCTGCTGTCGTCGGCCAGTTGAATGTCGGCCAGCACCAGCCCCGGACGATCGGCCAGCGCTTCGCGCACCGCATCCTCCGCCGTCACGGCGATGGCGGTCACATCATGGCCCAGATCACGGACGATGGTTTCAATGTCCATCGCGATGATCGGTTCATCCTCGATAATCAGCACCTTGGCGCGGGTCTGCGCCTCGATTTCGCTCAGGGCTTCCTCGACCAGCGCTTCCACGTCAGCGCTGTCCATGTCGATCAGATAGGCGACATCATCAACCGTGAAGCCTTCCAGCGCGGTCAGCAGCAGAGCCTGACGCGGCAGCGGGGTCAGACGGGCAAGCCGCGCCTGCGCGATCGCTTCGCGGCTGCCGCCCGCCGTCACCGGAATATCCTCCAGATGGGAGGAGGACCAGATGGCATGGAAGGTGCGATAGAGGCCAAGGCGCGGGTCGACGTCGGATGGAAACTCCTCCGGCGCGGCGACGATCGCTTCCAGCGCGGCGCGAACATAGGCGTCGCCATGCGCCTGGCTGCCGGTCAACGCGCGGGCATAGCGCCGCAGGAACGGAAGATGGGGGTGCAATTGCTGTCCAAGCGACATCGTCAAATCTTCTCCCTGCCCATAAGGGGCGTAATGTTCCGAAGCATCGGTGCCGGCATATAGGTGTGGCATGTGAAAGGATGGAATGTCCCTGCCGTCATGGCAACCCCTGCCCCCCAAACATCGCCAAAAGCGCGGCTGCATAAAAAATGCTTCATTCGCCGGAACCATCAACGGGGAGATTTGTTTCGCAGCCATATGGATTTTTCGATTTTATCGTGAATTTTGTATCAATCGCGCGGGACGACGAATTGACGTCCCGTAAGAATCCCGCAAGTACGGGCAGGCTGGCGTGTCAGATATTGCTTCAGAGGGGCTGATTTTGGTTTCTTCATCGACGGAACGTAGTGCGGCGGGAGGGGACACGCCGGATGGCGTGACCAGCCCGGACAGCGGCCCCCATGCCGCTTCGTCACCCCGCAAGCGCCGTGTCGCTCCCAAAGAAGATAGCCATGTGTCCCAGGCGCTGCGCACCGTCTATCAGCGCGCTGTGGATGAAGATATACCGTCGGAAATGCTCGATCTGCTGAGCAAGCTGGACTGACACAGTCATGAACGGGGGCAGCCTTCCTCCGGCCGCCCGCACCGGGACCGCCCGATCGCCGGGCGTGCCGCTTGCCGGATTTTTCCGGTCAACCGGTGTCAAGATGTTCCTCATCCTGACGCTGGCACTGTTGCCTTTAGGGCTGATTGCGCTCATCGCCTCGCTCCAGGCCATCCGCACCGCCGACCTTGAAAAGGAAGCCCTGCTGCGTGTTGCGGTGACGCAGAGCGCGCGCAAGCTGACCGCCGATCTGCAATCGGACCGGACGGCGCTGGAACTGACGGTCAACGCCCTCGCCAGCCCCGGCAGCGAGACCGGTATCTGCAAGCGGCTGGAGCTTTTCCTGACCTCGCATGACCGCGATGGCGGGCATTTTTACATTTACGACCGGCGCGGCCAGCGCCTGTGTGGATCGCCCGTCCCGGAACCAGCAGGCGTCGCCATCGGCGACCGCTTCGAAGGCAAGGACGCGCAACTGCTGCCCGCTTCGCAATTTCTGGTGAGCCGGGTGCGCAGCCGAAACGGCGCGCTCGTCGGCTTTGCCTATTATTCGCGCGCGCATCTCGAAAGTGTCGCCGATCCCGCCACTGCGCTGCAAAATCGAAAACTGACCCTGCGGCAGGGTGACGCGCGGATGGTCATCAGCCGTCCCGGCGGCGCGCCGATCAGCGGCCATAGCAGCAGCCTGTCGGCCCGGCTCGATCCGCCCGACATCATACTGACCATGACGGTACGGGATCCGCCAGCGACCATCGCCCGTATGCTCTCGCTCTTTCTGCCGCTGGTCATGTGGTTTGCGGCGGCGGCGGTCGGCTGGTTTGTCGTCAATCGCCTGTTGATCCGCCCGCTGGTGCTTCTGCGCCGATCGGTTGCGGCCTATCATCCTGGCGAGGTGCTGGAGCCGCTGCAAAAAGTCCGCACTCCGGCGCAGGAGATCGTCGCGCTGGGTGAGACGTTCCGCGAAATCAGCGAGGATGTCGCCACCCATGAAGCGGAAATGGCGCAGGGGCTGGAAACCCAGCGCAAGCTGACCCGTGAAGTGCATCACCGGGTCAAGAACAACCTCCAGATCATCGCCAGCCTGATCAACCTGCACGCCCGGTCGGCGCATGATCCCGAAGCGGTGGAGGCCTATGCCTCTATCCAGCGGCGGGTCGATGCGCTGTCCGTCGTCCATCGCAATCATTTCGCCGAACTGGAGGATAATCGCGGCGTGGGCGTGCGCCCGCTGATCAGCGAATTGTCCGCCAGCCTGCGCGGCACTGCGCCGGCGCAGGCCCGTCGCTTTGGCATCCAGATCGACGCGGACGACCTGCACATCAGCCAGGATGTCGCCGTGCCGATCGCCTTTCTGCTGACCGAACTGGTCGAACTGGCGATGATGCTCGACCCGCATGGCGCGATGCGGATTGCGGTGCGGGGCGTGGCGGGTCGCGACAATCGCGCGCTGCTGAGCGTGCAGTCGAGCGGACTGCGCGCATCGGACGCAATGACCATGCATCTGGCCGAACGCTATGGCCGGGTGCTGACCGGCCTGTCGCGTCAGCTGCGCGCGCCGCTGGACCATGATGCGGAAGCGGGCGGTTATACGATCGAGATCAGCGTCATTCCGTGAAGCGCGATGCCTACACCTTGATCCGTTCGTTTCGAGCGAAGTCGAGAAACTGTGCACCGGTTTCTCGACTTCGCTCGAAACGAACGGAGGTCAAGAGTTTCACCCGTCGCTCAGGCGCGCTGATAGTCCCGGCGGAAATCGGCGACGAAATTGGCAAATTGTCCCGCCGCGATGCTGTCACGGATCGCCTGCATCAGTGACTGGTAAAAATGGATATTATGCTGCGTCATCAGCATCGCGCCCAGCATCTCTCCGGCTTTCACCAGATGATGAAGATAGGCCCGCCCCCAGGTCGCGCAGACCGGGCAGGTGCAGCGTGGATCGAGCGGGCCTGTATCTTCGGCAAAGCGGGCGTTGCGGATGTTGAGCGGCCCGGCCCAGGTGAAGGCTTGCCCATTGCGGCCCGACCGGGTGGGCAGCACGCAATCGAACATATCGATACCGCGTTCGACCGCGCCGACAATATCGTCGGGCTTGCCCACGCCCATCAGGTAGCGCGGCTTGTCCTGCGGCAGCATGTCGGGCGCGAAATCGAGCGTGGCGAACATCGCCACCTGCCCCTCGCCCACGGCTAGCCCCCCCACGGCATAGCCGTCGAAGCCGATGTCGATCAGTTGCTGCGCGGACTGCTGCCTTAAACCTTTATCCAGCGAACCCTGCTGGATGCCGAACAAAGCCGCGCGCTCCGCATGGTCGCCGCCTGCATCAAAACCGTCGCGCGAGCGCCTGGCCCAGCGCATCGATCGCTCCATCGACCGCGCCGCCTCATCATGGGTGCAGCCATTTTTGGTGCATTCGTCGAACGCCATCACAATGTCGCTGTCGAGCAGCCGCTGGATTTCCATCGACCGTTCGGGGGTCAGCATATGCTTGGACCCGTCGATATGGCTGGAGAAAGCGACGCCCTGCTCGCTCATCTTGGTGAGTTCCGACAGGCTCATCACCTGATAACCGCCGCTGTCGGTCAGGATCGGCCGGTCCCAGCCCATGAAACCATGCAAGCCGCCCAGCCGCGCCATGCGCTCCGCGCCGGGACGCAGCATCAGATGATAGGTATTGCCCAGGATGATGTCGGCCCCGGTCGCGCGCACTTCGGCCGGGCGCATCGCCTTGACCGTGGCGGCGGTGCCGACCGGCATGAAGGCGGGCGTGCGTATCTCGCCGCGCTGCATCTGAATCGCGCCGGTGCGCGCCTTGCCGTCAGTCGCGGCGATGGAGAAGGAAAAACGGGTCTGGGTCACGCGCGCCGTTTATGAGCGAACGGGCGCAGGCACAAGGGTTCACCCCGCCTTGCGCACGCCTTCAAACAGCATCAGCGCATCGATATTGAAGCCTTCGACCCGGCGATAGGGGCCGATGAAGCGCAGGCAGTCCGCCGACAGGCGCAACGGCCATGCCGTGCCCGCTGAATCATGGAGGGCCAGCGTGACAAATTTGGAGTCCTGATCGCGGTCGTTCATCTGCCTGTGGCTAATTAATAAAGGTTAACAAAGCCCTGAGCGACGATCGAGAATGGCCAGGGACGGGCGTGTTTGTTGCATATCCGCAACAAGGAGTCTCATTCGGGCCAATTTGTGACGACGCGTTTGCAACAGTTCCCTACAAAAATAGTTAACGCGCTGTTCACCGACGGGGGGTTGATTGCATCCTCCATGCGAGCCTGTTCTGTTCAGTCGGAATAGAAAAATGGGGACGCAGATGATTGATTCAGGACGGTTTAGTCCGGCAAGAGACATGGTCGAAACGGCCGGTGAGGAGCATTTTGCGCCTGACACCGACCAACCGGCCTTTCCCGTAGCGGAAATAGCGGTTCCAACCGGCCGCTCCACCCTTTTCGACCTTGGCCAGATCGATGTGCGCTGGGACGAGGAACTGGCAACCCTGTGGGCCTTCATGACCCCGCATGAACGGCCCAATTCCAATCTGGGCCTGATTCGCGACACGATGGCGTGGCAGCGGGAGAGCAAGCGCGTCTATGGCGGCGCCGACGGCAGCGGTCGCGATGGCCCGCTCAAATTCATGGTCCTGGGATCACGCTTCCCCGGCGTGTTCAATCTGGGCGGCGATCTGGAAATGTTCGCCGAATGCATCCAGCGCCGCGATCGCGCCACCTTGCTCAGCTATGGCGTCGCCTGCTGCGAGATTGTCGATCGCATCTGGCACTGCAACGACATGAACATCATCAATATCGGACTGGCGCAGGGCGACGCGCTGGGCGGCGGGCTGGAAGCGCTGATGTGCTTTGACGTCATCATCGCCGAGCGGCAGGCCAAATTCGGCCTGCCCGAAGTCCTGTTCGGCCTGTTCCCCGGCATGGGTGCCTATTCGGTCCTGTCGCGGCGGGTAGGCCCCGTGCTGGCGCGCGAGATGATTGCCGAGGGGCGCATCTATAGCGCGGACGAAATGTGCGAGATGGGCATTGTGGCGCAGGTCGTCGAGCAGGGCGAAGGCGAGGCGGCGACCGCCAGATGGATTGCCGACCATAGCGCCCATCATGCCGGTTATGTCGGCATCAACCGGGCCGGGCGGCGGGTCAATCCGCTGACGCTGGCCGAACTGACCGACATTGTCGAGACATGGACCGATACGGCCCTGTCGCTGTCGGATCGCGACCTGCGGATGATGCGGCGGCTGGCGGCGGCGCAGACCCGCTTGCGCTGAAACGCTGTCGCGGCGGCGGGTCAGGCCTGCCGGCGCGGCCGTTTGTGAATGACGGGATCGGGGCGTTCGCCCCCTTCGAGCGGACCATCGGCGATCATTTCGGCGATGCGTTCGCTGGTCACCGGACGGCTGAACAAATAGCCCTGCACGTTGGTGAACCCTGCTTCACGGGCGTGGTGTAGCTGGTCCGTCGTCTCGATCCCCTCCGCCACCGTATCCATCGCCAGATCACGGGCAAGGTTACCGATGGCGCGCACGATCGCGCGATCCTCCGCATTGGAGCTGACCCCCGCCATGAAGCTCTGGTCCACCTTCAGCGTGTCGAACCGGTAGGAGCGCAGATAGGAGAGCGAGCTGTAGCCGGTGCCGAAATCGTCGAGCGCCAGCCGCAACCCGATGCGCTGCAATTCGCGCAGGATCGCGTTGGTCTGGCCGCTATCGTCCAGGAAAATGGATTCGGTGACTTCCAGCTCCAGCCGCCGTGCAGGCAGGCCGGTCTCCAGCAACGCGGCGATGACGTTGCCCGGCAGGTCGTGCGACTTCAATGAGGCAGGCGACACGTTGATGGCAATGCGGACCTCGCCGGGCCAGGAGGCCGCGGCGATACAGGCTTCGCGCAACACCCAGCCGGTCATCGCCTCGATCATGCCCATGCCTTCGGCGATCGGGATGAATTCGGCGGGCGAAATCGGTCCCAGCACGGGATGTTCCCAACGCAGCAGCGCCTCGCACGCGTCGATATGGCCGCTTTCGAGATCGACGATCGGCTGGAACAGCAATTTGAGTTCATTTGTCTCCAGCGCGCGGCGCAGCCCGGTTTCGATCTCATGCACGCGATTGAAGCGTTCCTTGAGCGACCAGTTGAAGCTGGCGGCACGGTTGCGCCCTTCCCGCTTGGCTTCGTACAGTGCCAGGTCGGCATGTTGCATCAACTCGTCCATGTCGCGCCCGTCCTGCGGCGCGACCGCAAAGCCGAGCGATGCGGTCACCTGGAGGTGATTGTCCGACAGGTCGAAACCATGGGCGAAATAGCTGATGATTTCCTGCGCGATCGCTGCCGCCGTCACCCGATCCGTATCGGCGCAGATGATGACAAATTCATCGCCGCCAAAGCGCGCGATCCGGCCGCGGCCCTGCACGACCTCGTCCAGTCGCTCAGCCACCGCGCGCAGCAACTGGTCGCCGACCATATGGCCCAGCGAATCATTGATTTCCTTGAACCGGTCAATGTCCATCCACAGGATGGCGACGGCATCGTTGCGCTTCTGGCTGGTTTCAAAGATTTCGCGCAGCCGCATCTGCATCGCCATGCGGTTTTCCAACCCCGTCAGACTGTCGAAGCGGGCGAGTCGTTCGAATTTTTCCGCAAGCAGCGACTTGTCACGCTTGCCGATCAGCGCCTGGACGACGATGCGATGGGTGGTCGAGCTGATTTCCGCCAGGCCCAGCACCATCGCCACCATAGCGACCGACAGGACGCGATAGCCGGTCGATCCTTCCATCCATAGCCCGGTCGCGGTCGGCAGCAGCGCCAGGCACACCTGCCCGATGGCGATCTGGACGCGCCCTGCATTGCGGCCGGAGATACCGCCTGCATAGCCCGTGGCCATCGACACGCTCAGCATGTGGATGACCGGATTGGCCGATCCGATCAGCGTTACGAAGCCCATCAACCCCAGCAGCCCGGCATAGGCCCAGGCGCCCAGTTCATAAGCGAGTTCCCAGTTGCGCGAGGCGACAGCGGTGCCGCGCACCAGCTGGCGATGGAAGAAAACCGCGGAGATGACGCGCAAAGTGGCAACGACACAGACAGCGACGACAACCGCATGGATCGCCGGAAAATCGCTCATGCTGCTGATGACGATACCCACGGCGGTGCCGGTGGCAGCGCCAATGGTCAGGGATGCAGGAGACGCATAAAGGGATTCGACAAGGCTGCGCCGGACGTCGGCCTCCTGCCCCGTTAGCTGCGCCATGCGCTTTTCCAACAATGTCCTCAAAGCGCGCAAATTAGCGGGTCTCCGGTTCCCACAGCCGGTGTCGCATTTTCCCTTTATTTTTTGGTTAATATCGCCGCAGCCCCAGCCGAAGGACTGTCTTCTGTGGATGGCTCCCGCGTTGCAAGCATAAAGTGATGATCTGACG
>NZ_JBMDKQ010000025.1:0-53387 GCF_057809795.1 Sphingobium sp. FG125 | reverse complement strand
AGGGGCCAACGGGTCACTGCCAGCTCTCCATTACTGGATCTGCCCATAAGACAAGTAATGTGAAACGCCCATTACTTGTCGTAACCGGCACTGCCCAAAGTGCCAGGGCGCGGCCGCGCGCACCTGGCTGGCAGAGCGCGAAGCCGACCTTTTGCCGGTCGGATACTTCCACGTGGTCTTCACGCTACCGGCGGAGATCGCCAGCGTCGCTTTCCAGAACAAGGCGGTGGTCTATGATCTGCTGTTCAAGGCAGCGTCGGAGACCATGCTGACTATCGCGGCCGATCCCAGGCATCTAGGCGCCAGGATCGGGATCACCGCCGTGCTCCACACATGGGGCTCGGCCCTTACGCACCATCCCCACGTCCATATGGTGGTGCCGGGTGGCGGCATCGCACTCGACGGGACGCGATGGATATCGACGCGCCCTGCCTTCCTTTTGCCGGTGCGTGTCCTAGGCAAGCTGTTCCGCCGACTGTTCCTAAGCCGGCTGATCCAGCTTTATGACGCCGGTAAGCTCGCCTTCTTCGGATCGCTCGCATCACTTACCGAACGGCGCGCCTTCCTGCGTCATCTGGCGCCGGTCCGGAAGACGCGATGGGTGGTTTATGCAAAGGCGCCCTTTGCGGGCCCTGAAGCGGTGCTCGCCTATCTGTCCCGCTATACCCACCGGATCGCCATCTCGAACCGCCGGTTGATCAGCTTCGACGAGAAGGGCGTCACGCTGCGCTACAAAGATTACCGTCGCGATGGCCCCGAACGCCAAAGCGTTATGACACTCGCGACCGACGAGTTTATCCGGCGGTTCATGTCGCACGTCCTGCCTCGTGGCTTCCATCGTATCCGGCATTACGGTCTGCTGGCCAGCTCATCGCGCAAAGCCAACCTCGCGCGTGCTCGCGCATTGCTCGAGGTAGCTGCGCCGCCTGACGAGGCGATCCTCGAAGAGCCCGTCGATCTGCGACCACCATGCCCTTGCTGCGGCGGGCATATGATCATCATCGAGACCTTCGAACGCTGGCGACAGCCGCGGGCACCGCCGGACATCCTGATGCCGATCCCGGAGATTACGTGATGAACCGGCATGAACTGCTCCATATCCATCCTGTCAAAGCGTCGTGGCAGGAAACCCCGGCGCTTGCCCTGGAAGCGATCCATGCCGCCGCTCACAACCAGAATGATGGCAGCACGCACCGATTATGCTGCCCGCTCCGGACAAAATGCCGACCGCCTGGTTCCCGTCCATCGCACCCTACCGGCGATTGTGCCAGTCCCCGAAACGGCGCCGACCCGAAATCCCCATAGCCTATCGCCTGAGGCCCCGCGGGTCGTACATGTGAGACTTTCGTACGCCTGCCGGCGCCCGAAACCCTTCGACAAAGCCGTCGTCTACTGGCAAATCTTACCCCGTCGAAAGCTGCCATACATTCATGACCCGCTAACGGCGTACTTGCCTAGCGTTTCGTCCGGCGCTGCACGATCGTTTGTGCGAGGATGCGGCGGTTGATCTTGCGCTTCCAATCCAGTTGGGCCTGCGAGAGAATGCGCTTGCGAGCAGTCTGCAAAAGGAAGCGATACTCTTTCTCGCT
This sequence comes from Sphingobium sp. FG125, assembly GCF_057809795.1. NCBI lineage: Bacteria > Pseudomonadati > Pseudomonadota > Alphaproteobacteria > Sphingomonadales > Sphingobiaceae > Sphingobium > Sphingobium sp. FG125. The sequence continues at coordinate 51,798 of NZ_JBMDKQ010000025.1, read as the reverse complement.
GTACAGGTAGCCCATGCGATAGGCGTGCTCGATCAAATCGTTATTGGCATTCGCGGTTTCATCTTGGGCGATGCGCTTCAAACCGTCGAAAAGGTTTCCGGTACTGATCTGGATGAAGCGGTTGATGCAGACATTGCCGACATAGGTGCTGTTGCCGTTGTGGCGGTTGCGAATGTAGCAATGCTCCTTGATGTCCTGCCCGCAGGGGCAATTATCCCACTCGTCGCTAATCTCGACAGCGACCAGATCCCATTCCTGACGCGCTGCCTCGAAATTCGATGCGACGGATAACGGAAGAATGTGAGCTTTGAGGTGCTCAAAATTGGGAGATGTCATCGCTGCTCTGCCCTCTCGCAATTATGCGGCTTGCTTGTTCTTTTTCAATTGCGTGTATCTCGTCACCTTCACCGGGATGAACCGGATGACGATGTCCCGAAATTTACAAATCCGCCGAAGGTGATCGTGCATGAGCTTAAGCTCGGACTGCGAGATCAGCGGGATATCGCTCTTGCCGGGTTTTGCCTCGGCCTTGTTAAACAGGAGCCAGAGGCAGAGCGTATAATCCCGACCGTGAGTGTCCTCGATCGCGGGCTTTATGTAAGCGAGATAGTCGGTTTTAGTTGGGCACGCGCTATTGTGGATATCGTCAACTTCAAAGTCGGCTTTCCGGATGGCTAGCTTGCCGTCCAGTCCTGCATCGTCGTCGAGTATGCTGTCGAAAGTCGTATCTTCTTTTGCCAGATAGAAAGTGATCTGTGCAATTTCAGCTTCAATTGTCTCAGCCATGCCCCGCTCCCGTACGGAGCTTATTACGCCCGTTTATTCCCTGCCAGCATATTTTCAGAAGATATTGGTGACAGGTATGACAGACCGCAGCTTCCAAGATTGGTGACCAGATAGCTGAACGACGTTAATATGGCGCAAAGCCACCGGCTCGCCGCGCGACTTAGCCATTGATGGTCAGCCCCCCGATCCCTGATAGCTGCCGCGCCTTCACATGTTGCTGGGCCTAGATGCCATCTTGTTAGCTGCTCGCCGGACATGGGATCCGCTTGGATGGCGGTAGGTGACGGCTATTTAGCCCAAATCACCTTAAACTCGGCACCAAGCCCATTGCAGCTACGCCAGGCGCTGGCGAGCAATGTGCTCAACTGATCAAGGCGCAGGCGGTTTACACCATTCTCGGCCCCCTGCGCCTTCGCCCACGCGGCTTCAGTAACATGCGGCTGCACGACAATCACTTGTCGGATATAATTGTCGCCAAGATTTTCGATCGCATCCACTAACGCTTCTTTCGCAACGGGCTGGCCATCCTTCCACCAATAGTTCGTCGCGCGCACCGCCTGGGAGAGGCCTTTTGCGAGCGCCTGCTTGTCGAGCCATTGGAGATTTTTAATCGCCTGACCAATAACCACCTCATACGCCGCAACAGAGAGTTTACGACTGGCTTTGTCGCTCTTTGCGCCTTTCACATGGATAAGTGAAAGAATTGGTTTTGCGCCGCTGACGTCGAGATGAATGAAGTCCGCCTTCTCATTTGCACCATCGTCGCACGCAAGCCATCCCTTGTGCGTGTTCTGAACCCAGCAGAACAGGCTCTTTTCCTCGCCGATTTTGGTCAGGTCATTCGGCTTTTCCTGCTTCACCGTATAACCGCCGAAATCGTCCGCCTCGAAGTGCGAGAAAGGGATTCGAGGCATCCTCAACGCATAAACCCGTCGGTCAGATACGCTATGCCCGCTGTCATAGCGGATGTTCACGCCAGCGCCGCGCCCGAGCAGGGCTTTAACGCGACTGAAGGCCTCGTCACTAATACCCGCCGGTTTCGGATCGGAGACCTTGAACTTCACTTTGCCGTCGCGTCCGATGGCGACCTCGAAGGTCAGCGTCCCGATGGTTTTACCGTTGATCTCGATGCTTACGGACAGGTCCGAACCGTCAGCGGGCTCAGCGACGAGATTGGTGGCAAAGACGAGCGCGGCGTCGGCATTGACAGCTTCCGCATCCTCATCGCCATCGTCGAGCATATCGGGAGGTAAAATCGAAAGGTCATATCCACCGGAGACCTTAGCAGGGTCGAGCGCCTCCATCGGGGTCGCGAGAAAGCGGAACGGCTCGGCGGCTTCTTGCTTGGCGGCCGCGACTGCATTGATCAGCAGCGCCGTCGAAGCGGCGAACCCTTCGATCGATTTTGCCTTGCCCAGCCAAACCCGCGACGCCTTGGGTGACACGCCGACGGTGATATCCAGCGCGGCATTCCGCGAGCGCGCGGCCGACCAGTAGAAGCTCTGGTCGTCAAAGGGATCGAGGGAATAGTCCAGATCCTGCCCGGCCAGGATCTTGGCGTCGGCTTTGGTCGCGCTTCTCCTGTGTACGCCCGAGAGCCACAAAGTTCGTGCCTGGCCATTTTGTAGAAAGGCCGCCGACATGGTTGTACGCGGTATCGGCGAGAGCCAGGTCAGGGGCGCGCCCGCGTCGGCCTCCCCGATCAGCGCGGCACGCAGCGGTCCCTTGATCTTGGGGTCGCTGATATGGAGCGCCAGATGGCCCTTGCGTACAAGCGCGATGACCAGATGGTGCTGGACATCGATGAATTTCGTATCATCCGTCCAGGCGGGCTTGAGCGTGCGTTTATACCACATAGCCTGCAAGCGGGCGCCGGCGCGCTTAAGTTCAGGCGATCGCGTGAAATCCGATGCCGCGGACTGCTCTTCAGCTTCGCAGACGGCTTCGATATCAGCGAAACACCGCTTGAGCTGGTCAGCAGCAGCCACCCCGACCGCTTTGGCGAGCGTCAGTGAAATATAGGGAGTGAGGGCATCGTGGAAACTGGCGGCACTATCATCGGCCTGACCCACAGCGTTTGCATCAGCCATTTCCTGCTCCCCCAAGCAACATGAGTAAATATCCAGTTCCGGCGGTTTCCTGCGCACAAGCACACTCAGATCGCCGCAGCCTCTCATGTTCGCCTATGCGGCGCTTCACGACCTCGGCGTCATACGTTTCCCCGCTGACCGGGCATAAGGTGCAGTTCATGGTTCCACCTCATATGCGGCCGGGATGTTTTGCGCCCGATGTCCAAGCTGCTTTTGTCGCTCGACGACAGAACCATGAAGCCGTGCGCCCTGCGGAATGCGTCGTCGTTCGAACAGGGGAAGGCTAATGCCGAACAATGAGGGACGCAACGAGCCTTCAGGCTTTCGACGCGGCAAGAATTCGAGGATCGACCAACCAAACGTCATAGTATCGTAAGAGCTATCCAGCACGTTCGGCGCAACATATTTGGTTCCCTCTTTGGAACCCATGACGATCGAGTTGACGCTCTGTTGACGGAAGCCAAGGCCACATAGCCTGGCGCGTTCGATCATCCATAGGAGCGGCACTTTGCACAATGCGCTGTCCGCCTCGGGATAGCCGCCACCTACGTCGCCATGTCCGCCAGCGAACCAGACTTCCTTCACGTCCTGAGCCTGCGCTGCCGCACTGTTGAAAGGGTTGCCCCAATATTGCTGATCGGCCGGCCAAAGCTGCGGCCGAAACATCGTTCGTTTTTCATCAATCGCTACAGCATGTGAAACCGATTCGACGCTGCTATTCCTGCTCGTGAACGCGTGCGACTTCAGTCGTAATCCATTTCGTCCGCTCTCGATGACCGACCCGACGGTGTCAAACAAGCCGAGCATCCGGATCGGCGGTCGGTCGGGATTGAGAATGCGTTCATAGAGACGCACTTCGGCAAAGGCTTCCTGCTTCTCATCCTCGCCGATCGACTTGTAGGCTCTATACGCATATTCGAGCAGATTGAGGTTGCGCGGTTCGATCAGCCCCACCGCATGGATGAACCCGGCCAACACGCGCGCAGAATAGGCGCCGCGGCTGAACCCGAAGATGAATATGCGGTCGCGTTCGACCTGTTCGGCACCTTTGCGCTTGCCGTTGTCGTAATTCTCAACAAGGAAGCGGTAGGCTTCCTTCACATTCTGATCGAGCCCCCATCCGGTCATGAGGCCCCAGACTTCGTGCGTTTTGCGCCAGAAGCGCGACCAGGCACCTTCCGCGCCGAACGTCCCAACGCCCGGATCATAATAGACAAGCTGCTCCGCATCCTTGATGAGAACACCATAAAGACGCAGGATATTGGTGCGATCGCACTCGATCTCGTTCGACGTGCCGTCCAGCAGGATCACGATGTTCTTGGGCATGGCTGAACCTCCCGTATTTTGCGGTTCTCGCCAGGGAATGACTGCGTTGGCGCATACACCGTATTTCCTGGTCTCACGCTCATTGCAGAACCCCGATCGTGAGTGCCGGAACGAAGCCTTTCTCGCGCTGCTGATCGTAGATGCGAAGTTCCGGGTCGGCTTTGGGCATCCATACCCTACCGGTTTCCACCGCCAGAGACGCAGGCAAAGCGGGAAAAACGTGGACCGTTACAGTGTCACCGTGACGCGCCTTGATCGCATCGAACAAGGACCGAAGTGCCTTGCGGTAAGCTGCTTGATCTTCCGGACATCGCACGATGTCGTTGTGCGGTGCGCCGGCGCACAGGCTCCAGATCGCTGCCTCTTCTCCCAGCACCCGCTTGATCCGGTCATCAGTGATGGTCGCGCTGACACCGAGCTTCAGCGCCACAGCGCCCGTGCGATCCCCGGCGGGTTCATCCCTGTGGTAGCGAATCGTGGGACAGTCGCGCTGCCATGCCCAGGTTGCGGGCTCACGGTGGCGCTGATGCACAACCATGGGGACGATATCGCACAGGAGCCGGCCGAGTTCGATCAGCAAGGGCTGGGGCGCCAGCGCGAAGACACTCAGGTGGCGAACCTCCTGACGCTCGATCCGGCCACCGACACGCGCGGCGAAATTGCGCTGCATATTGACCTGCTGCAGCGCCCAGAAAGCTGGGTCGGCGTCGGTGAATGCATGGCCGGTCATTTCCAGATCGATCGTCTGCTGGCTGGCCGGGTGATGATCGGGCGGCATCGCGGTGAAAATGGCGCGCGTGGAGACCAGGGCTTCGTTCGTGCCGATATTGGCGCCGAACCGCAGAACATGGGATGCGCGGTCTTCGTCGATCCCTGCCAGCAGCGCTACCCGCGCCTCATGCTCGGCTTTCATCGCCAATAGAAGCGGTTCGGGATGGCCGTCCAGATCATCGACGTCGATCAGCTTGTGATGGACCGAACACAGGAGCATCAGATTATCGAGGCTTTTGGCCAGCCGGGGCGAACGGACCGGGTCGCCGCGCGGGCCTGTTGCGCTGTCAGCCACGATATGGGCGATGAATCCGAACAATGCGTCGTCATTGCCAGAGATCAGGTCACCGACGAGATCCTGATTGCAGCCGCGATACTGGCAGCGCCCCGCGGCGCGCGCCCAGAGCGCCGATTGCACCTTCTGCGGGGCTTTGGTCTTAGCCACGGGCCACCTCCACATGACGGCCACTTGCCGTCCATTTTCCGGTCGCGCGCCAGCCTTCATAGGCGGCCAGCCATTCGATGGTCCAAGGCACTGTCGTCTCCGCCACAAGATCGGCCGGCGACCAGTCCCCCGCCTCAGGGTCCAGGAGACATAGTGTCACGCCGCCATCGGCGCTGTAATAGACATGGGGTAGCCGGCCTTCAGGATCTCCCCGACGTGGCCGCAGGGTCGGTGAGATGATCGAGACGCGCGGCTGTAGGCGCCCGGCGTCGAGATTTTCAATGAGCATCGGTGCCCGGTAGAGGATGCCGATACGGTAGGTCTGAAGCAGCGGTCGCACTGGCCCCTCCCACATGGCGGTATCGACTTCGCGCGCGACCAGAGCGAGCCCGGGCCAGATGGCCCGCATCGCCTCGATCTGCGCGTCGATGCCAAGCACCATGGTCAGCGCCGCTCGCCCATGTTGGTGTGCGCGCGCGCTGCGACCGGCGCGAGCGCGCTTGCTCCGGTGATGATCGCGGGCGCGGCCGGGGTGAAGAGGCCTCCAGTACGGGTATAGCCTTGCTGGCGGGCCTGCACCTGCTGGCCAAGCCGCTTGTTGAAAGCATCGACCGAGCGGGTCACGACGCGCTGGCCGAACTGTTCGCGCAGCCAGTCCTGAAGGTCTTCCAGCTGCATGCCGCGTTCGCGGGTGGCCTGGAGGCCATCAGCCAAGGCATTGAGCGCGCTCGCGTAATGCTGCTGTTGGGACCGGCTCTCCGGCCAGCGGTCGGTGAAACGTTCCTCGTAAAATTCAGGATTGGGCACATCGAGCAGCTTGTTCTGGCATGCCGCCTGATCGATTGCCCGCGCCGTCCAGCGCGCCTGACGCATGACCATGTCGGCAAGGCCCATGCCCGGCATGGCCGCATGGCCCGCATGACAGGACAGCATGACCGACGGCGGCATCCGGCCAGACGCGTCCGCATACAGGATGTTGCGATGGCGCTTGATCAGCTGAAGCGCGACCGTCGTGACGCTCTTGACGATGAGTGGAGTCTGATCTGGCACCTCCTCGACTTCGGCAGCGTCGAAGGCAAAGCCATGCTTGGCATAGAGCTCGCGGTTGAGCGCGATGGCAAAACGCTCTTCAATCGGAGTGCGATTATTATACCAAGTGCAAAAGCCATAGGTGTTCATCGGCACATATCGATGTTCGTTCGGACATCCCTGTTTGGCATGAGCGATCACGCCCTCCTTTTCCTTGACGGCAAGGCGGCGAGCCGGCGTCACATCGAGGTGCATGCCATCGGAATAATAGAGCGTTATGCAGCGGGTCTTCCGTTCGATCCGCGATACGGGATAGTCCTTGAGTGCCTGCTCGAGGAGGTCGAGCAACGCTTCCGGACCTTCATTGCCGCCTAGAATCTCGGCCACCGCATCGAGGTCATATTCATCGTCGGTGCCGCGGGTGGAAATGGTCGCATCGATCGCCATCGAGCCTTGAGGATAGAAGCTCGACACCCGCCCTTCGAGTGGGCTGCCCGGGCGATCGATGTAGCGGCAGACCGCCTCATAACGCTCGATGGCCTTGGCATGGAGGCCGGGAGAAAGCTGAAGATTGACCGCGATTTCGGCCAAGACTGCATCGAGTGGGTCGCCAAAGGGATCTTGCGGGCGTCCATCGCCGCGGAACACATTCTTCGCCATCATCTACTCCAAAATCCCTGAGCCTCATGGCGCGATCGTTGTTGACCGCAGCTCCGATTCGTCGTACAAAAACCTACTAATTCGTAGGTATCCTGAGCCAAAAAAATGCCGCCTGAGCAGCCGCATTGACCCTACGATAACGTATATATTAGATGCTTGCCGAGGTAGTGTCAAGAATGGATGAGTTGGAGAATCTTTTTGCGGAGCGGCTTTTCGCTGCACGCGAATTGCGCGGGCTGAGTCAAGCGGAGTTGGCCAAAATGGCTGGCCTGCAGCCTGCTGCTATCGGGCATTTCGAACGCGGCCGGCGAAAGCCATCCTTCGCCAATGTGCGCGCATTGGCGCGTGCGCTTAACGTTGCGTCCGACTATCTTCTTGGGCGATCAGAAAGCATCGAAGGAGCGACGACTGCGTTTCGCGATGAGGATAAGCTCACCAACGCCGACCGCGAACATATACAGATGATGATTGACCTTATGAACCAACGGAAGGCGCAAAAAGACGGATGAGCAAGTTTCGGCTGAATTGGGCGAGGAGGTGCGGCGAGCAAAAGGCTGCAGAATATGATTTCACTACCTTTCCAATCGATCCTTTTGCGATTGCGACAAGGGAAGATATTCATGTTGAGGCAAAACCACCTGACATGAACGGCGTTAGCGGCGGCATTATTTTTTCTGATGAGAACGTCGGAATTTTCTACTCGACAAAAATTGACAATGACGGATTTCAACGGTTCACTGTGGCCCATGAGCTCGGCCATTATTTCTTGGAAGGCCATCCCGAACAGATACTTTCAACATCGCCTATCCACGTTTCAAGAGCCGGATTTACGGAAGGTGGTTCGTCAATTGAAATTGAAGCAGACCATTTCGCATCAGGCTTGCTCCTTCCATCGCGACTGGTCTCGCAAGCCCTAAATTCCCGTCAAATCGGTTTGGCAGGAATAGTTGCCCTCAGCAATTTGTCTGAATGCTCGTTGACGGCATGCGCCATCAGAGCCGCCGAATGCAGCCCTTACCCAATGGCGATCGTCGTCAGTAAGGGGGACAGCATCTGCTATGGGTTCCTCTCAGATGGTTTCAAAAAGCTGGGTCGTATGTCGTTCCCGAGGAAGGGCGCTAAGTTACCGAATAGCGCAACACGAGATTTCAACTCAGATCCCGAGAATGTCAGCGCTGGCAGGCAGCTCTGTTCGCAGGCAACTCTTGAGAGTTGGTTTGACGGTCCGGCGGGCATCGATCTGGATGAGGAAATCGCTGGCTTGGGGAGCTACGGTTTTACGCTCTCGGTTTTTTCCAGTGAAGAGCTTTCCGCTGACCCTGACGACGATGAAGACGATGAGGCTACGTTGATCGAGAGCTACACCCCCAGGTTTGCGCGGGGTCGTTAGCCGTCAATCAAACTGAACAGAGGACGACTTACCGCCACCTCAACCACAATAGCTGCCTGTCCGGAGTGTCCGCATTGTTGGACGTTTTGAAGGCGGCGACCGTACTCTTTTCTATGTCTGCTTCCGGGGAAGACGACAATGGGTCGACGGCGGATATGCTCTTCAAGAAGAAGGAACGCATGCGGTCTGACTTTGCCCACGGCGCGCCAGCAACACCGCGGCCAGTCCTATGGCTGAAGCCACCGCGCCCGCCAGAGCAACAGCAGGCAAACCCAGACCGGATGCGATTACGCCGCCCCCCAATGCCGCGCCGATGGCATTGCCCAGGTTAAATGCGCCGATGTTCATGGATGACGCCAGATTAGGTGCGTCCGACGCTGCGGCCATAACCCGGACCTGAAGTGGCGGCACCAGCGCAAAGCTTGCCACGCCCCACAGAAAGATCAGGATAGCCGTTGGCACGGCGAACGACATGAACAGCGCGAACAGCACAAGGATCGCCGAGAGCGAGGCCAGGGTGACGATCAGCGTCATATCTACCGAACGATCGGCGAACTTACCGCCGATCCAGTTGCCGACTGTCAGCCCGATCCCATAGATCACCAGCATCGCCGTGACGAAGCCAAGCGACGCGTGCGTCTGGTCGCGCAGGATCGGTGTGATATAGGTGAATACGGTGAACATGGCGCTGGCACCCGCGACGGTCAGGCCCAGAGCCGCCAATACAGGACCGCGCGTCAGGACACGCAACTCGGCAAGCGCATTGCCCGAAGTCGGTGCAGCGATTGTTGGCAATGTCATTCTCAGCGCGACGATAGTGACGACGCCCAGGCCGGAAATGCCCCAGAAAGCCGCGCGCCAGCCCATCTGCTCGCCCGCCCAGGTCGCCAGCGGCACGCCAACGACATTGGCGATGGTCAGGCCCATGAACATCGCGGCAACTGCCCCGGCCCGCCGTTCCGGGGGAACCAGGCTGGCGGCGACGATCGATCCTACGCCGAAAAAAGCGCCGTGATTGAGGGAGGTGATGACCCGGGCGACCAGCAGCATCCCGTAGCTTTCGGACATAGCCGCCAACAGATTGCCGAGCGTGAAAATGGCCGCCAGCCCCATCAAAAGGGTCCGCCGCGGCACCCGGCCGGTCGTCAGCGTCATGAGCGGCGCGCCTAGCACGACGCCGATGGCATAGGCGCTGATGAGCAGACCGGCGGCCGGGATCGACACGCCAAGATCGCCTGCGATCACGGGCAATAGGCCCATCGGCGCAAATTCGGTGACGCCGATGGCGAAGGCGCCAACCGCCAATGCCGCAAGAGGGGGATTGATCGTCATGAAGATGGCGCTCCCTTTCAAACCAGGGGCGGGTTCAGGCGGGCAAAGCCCTCCTGTTGATGATAGGGCGCATGGGGATAAGGTGGCATGCGATAGCTGGCGGCGTCCAGCGTCGCGGTCTGATCTGGCGTCAACGACCAGCCGACCGCACCCAGATTCTGGCGCAACTGCTTTTCGTTCCGCGCCCCGATGATGACAGAGGAGACGGTCGGACTCTGCAACAGCCAGTTCAGCGCGACCTGTGGCACCGTCTTGCCTGCCTCTTCAGCTATCACATCCAGCGCGTCGACCACCGTATAGAGATGCTCGTCCTCCACTGGAGGCGCGAAGGCAGCGGTTTCATGCAGGCGGCTACCTTCCGGCAGCGGATTGCTGCGCCGAACCTTTCCGGTCAGGCGCCCCCACCCGAGCGGGCTCCAGACCAATGCGCCCACGCCCTGATCGGCGGCCAGCGGCATCAGGTCGGCCTCATAGGCGCGCCCGACCAGCGAATAATAGACCTGATGCGCGACGAAACGTGGCCAGCCATGGCGATCGGCCGTGGCGAGCGCCTTCATCAACTGCCAGCCTGGATAGTTGGAAACGCCGACATGGCGCACCTTGCCCGCGCGAACCAGCATGTCGAGCGTGGCGAGCAGTTCCTCCACCGGCGTTGACGCATCGAAGGCGTGCAGTTGCAGAATGTCGATATAGTCGGTGCCGAGCCTTTCAAGCGAAGCGTCGACCGCGCGGATCAGGCGTGCACGGGACACCCCCCAGTCGTTCGGTTGCGCGCCCGTGGGCAAGCCCGTCTTGGTGGAAATCAGGACGGCGTCGCGGCGCCCCTTGATCGCTGCGCCCAGCACCTGTTCCGAAGCGCCATCCGAATAGATATCCGCCGTATCGAAAAGGTTGACCCCGGCCTCCAGACAAATGTCGACCAGCCGTCGCGCGTCCTGCGCATCGTTATTGCCCCACGCGCTGAACAGCGGACCGACGCCGCCAAATGTCCCTGCGCCAAAGCTGAGTGCTGGGACACGCAATCCTGACGCGCCGAGTTGCCGATATTCCATCTGCTGACCTTTCTAATGCCATGCCAGAACACAGATGGATTGCTATCCTGGACATGTGTAGGGTATCGCCAGGCAAGGGATTTTTGATTTGAACGCAAAGATAGTGCCTCATGCAGACCGCGCTCGCGCGCTGGAGATATTCGCGACGGTGGCGGCGCAAGGCAGTTTCTCCGGTGCGGGACGCCTGCTGGGCCTGACGCCCTCAGCCGTCAGCCGCGCGGTGGACCGGATCGAACAACGCCTCGGCGTTCGCCTCCTGCTACGGAGCACGCGTGCCTTGGCTCTGACGGCTGAGGGGCAGGCATATCTCGGTGCAGCGCGGCGCATTCTGGCGGATCTCGACGAAGCCGAACAGGGTATTGCCGATCAGGGCGCGCCGCGCGGCCGATTGCGGGTCAATGCGGCGCAGGCGCATGGTCGCCTCAGTATCGTGCCGCTGATCGGAGAGTTCGCCCGCGCCTATCCCCATATTCTCGTCGATATCAGCCTGAGCGATCAATTGGTGGACGTAGCTGCGGGGCAAGCAGACGTCGCCATCCGGTTCGGGCCGCTTGTCGACAGTCCATTGACCGCACGCAAGCTGGGGGAAAGCCGCCGCCTGATCGTCGCCTCGCCCGATTATCTGGCACGGCGAGGCACGCCGGTCGTTCCTGAAGACCTGCACGACCATGAATGCCTCAATTTCAATTTTCGCCGCGCCGAACCCACCTGGCCCTTTCGCAGGGACGGTCGCGATTATGCGCTCGCGGTGCGGGGCAACATCGAAGCGAACAACGGTGAGACGCTGGGGCAACTGGCGGCCCTGGGCGTCGGGATCGCGCGCGTCGGCGCCTTCAGCATCGCGGCGGAAATCGCTTCAGGTCGTCTGGTGCCCCTGCTGGAAGACTATAATCCTGGCGACATAGAAATAATCCATGCCGTTTTCGTGGGCGGCGCAAGCGTTCCGGCCCGCGTGCGTGTGTTCGTGGACTTTCTCGTCGCCCACCTCGCCTGATCCCGAAGGCGATGCTCCTGTCGCCGATCCTCCACGGGCGCCTCCCCAAATTAGTGGTTCGGCACAGCAAGCAACAGTGCGTCTGCCTTCAAATCGCTTCATCCGCGCGCGGTTTCTCAATCGGGCGGTCTTTTTCGGCGGCATCGGAGCGGCCAGAACCGCACGCACATTATCGAAAGCCGACCGGCCGAACTTGGGAATTCTGAACTATTTACTGAACGTCCAATAGGGGTCGATTCCGGAAGCGCCGGCGACGCGCCATTTTTTTCGGCACGACAGAACCTGTTGCCGAATGCGGCGGCATTAAAGCATGTGGAACGCCAAGTTCCATTTAGAAACCCGCTCAAAGTTGCGGTAAGCTCGCCCGGCTCTTCATCAGCGGCTGTATACGTGTTCCGAACGCTTCCACGCCTTCCAGGAAATCGTCGAAGGTCAGCAGCACGCCACCGGTGTTGGGCACTTCGGCCATTTCGTCGAGCATGCGCGCCACGCTTTCGTAGCTGCCGACCAGTGTGCCCATGTTGATGTTCACGGCGCCTTCCGGCGCGGCGAGTTGGCGGACGTTGGTGTCGGTGTTGACAGTGTCCCTGGCGCCCTGATCGGCCAGCCATGCGATGGCTTCGACATCGACGCCGTCATTATAGCGCCGCCATTTGGCCATGGCTTCCTCGTCTGTCTCAGCGGCGATCACCATGACCAGGACGAAGACTGAGACGTCGCGGCCTGTCTCCGCGGTGAACTTCGCCAGCCGATCGTTATTGGAAGCGAAAGCGGTTGGCGTGTTGACGCCCTTGCCAAGGCAGAAGGCGTAGTCCGCCCACTTGGCCGAGAACGCCAGTCCAGCGTCGGACGATCCCGCGCAGATGATCTTCATGTCCGCTTGCGGTTGCGGCCGGACGAGGCAATCGTCCATTTGATAATATTGGCCCTTGAAGTCCGAGCGCCCGCTTTCCCACAACTCGCGCAGTATGCGGGCATATTCGTCGAGCACGTCGTAGCGATTGCGAAAATGCTCGTCGCCTGGCCAGAGGCCCATCTGGGTATATTCTGGCGGCTGCCAGCCGGTGATCAGGTTGATCCCGAAACGGCCATGACTGATGCTGTCAATGGTATTGGCCATGCGCGCGGCGAAGGCTGGCGGAATGATCAGCGTGGGGCAGGTGGCGAAGATCTTGATCTTCTCCGTCACCGCTGCAAGGCCCGCCATCAGCGTGAAGCTCTCAAGGCCATATTCCCAGAATTGCGTCTTGCCGCGAAAGCCCCGCAGCTTGATCATCGAAAGCAGGAAATCGAGACCATATTTTTCCGCGCGCTGGGCGATCTCCTTGTTGAGATCGAAGCTCGGCAGATATTGCGGGGCATTCTCGCTGATCAGCCAGCCATTATTGTTGATGGGAATGAAAACGCCGACCTGCATGGACTTCAACTCCTGAGGAATACGAGAACGACGCGGTTGAAATTGTCAGGATCAGTAACGTTGCAGGCATGACCGCCCCAATCGAACGTGGCGGTCCGGGCCTGCGAAACCGGCTGGGCGAGATCGAGCGCGGTGGCGAACGGCACGAGGAAGTCGTCGCGAGTGGCAATGACGAGCAGATTTTCAAGCGCCGCCAGCCCCGCCGGACCGGGCATATAGGCCTGAACGGCGGTGATGCGCTTGGCCATCGTTTCGACGCCCGGAAAAGCCGCGAGATGGTGTTCGAGGTCAGCCGTCAACTCTTCGTCGTGAGCCGCAATCCAGTCGGGCGGATAGAGGAAAAGCGGCTGCGCTTCGAGAAAAGCCCGCTCGCCAGCGCCAAGCAGCAATGCGAGGCGGGCGGCGAAACAGCGCCTTGTATGGGGCGAGAGCAAGCGCCAGCCGTTGATGACGACCAGCCGGTCGATCCGCCCCGTTCGGATAGCGGTTTCGACGCCGATGGCTCCGCCCAGCGCATGGCCGATGACATGCGCGCGCTCGATATCGAGGGCATCCATGAGCAAGGTCATGTCGCTCGCCATGTCCTCGACCGATATAGTGTCGGCAAGCGCGCGGTCGCTGCGGCCGGTGCCGCGATGGTCATAGGCAATGACGCGGAAATGCTCCGCCAGCGCCGGGATATTCGGTGTCCAGTACCCCGCCGAGCCGCCAAGGCCGCTCGACAATATCAGCGGTGGCGCATCCGCGCTCCCATGGATTTCGTAGTAAAGCCCTGCCGCCTTAGCCAAGATGGGCGACCGAGGCGATCTCGACCAGGCAGTCGGGCTTTACCAGTTCGCACTTGATGCAGTAGCGCGCAGGTTTGTCGCCCGGAAAATACTCGGCATAGACCGCGTTGAAAGCGGCATAATCGTTGAGATCCTTGAGGAAGATATGGTTCATGGCAATGTCCGCCATGGTGCCGCCCGCCGCCTCGACGGTGATCCTGATGACGTCCAGCACATGGCGCGTCTGCGCGGCTGCATCGCCCACATGCAGTACCGTGCCGCCCTCGCCCAGCGCCAGCACGCCCGACACATACACCGTGTCGCCCGCCTTGGCACCGGCTGAATAGGGAGCGATGGGCTTGGGGAACTGCGGCGGATTGATCGGTTCGAAAGGCATCAGGCCTCCTTCTTAGGCAGTTGGCCGACAGCGGTGCGGAAATCGGCGACACTGCTTACCCAGCCAAAGAATGTCTCGACATTGTAGAGGCTGGCTTCGCGGGTGAAGTCCGGCCCCAGATGATGCACGGCGTCCTCCAGCAGCACGCCGAAATATTCGAGGTGGAAGCCGTCACGCAGGGTCGATTCGACACAGACATTGGTGGCGATGCCGGTGAAGATCAGCGTGCGGATGCCGCGTGCCCGCAGCACGGAATCGAGCTGCGAGTTGAAGAAGGCCGAATAGCGCGGCTTGTGCACCCGCAGGTCACCCTCCTGCACATGCAAACCATCCACAAGGTCATAGTCCCATCCACCGCGTGCTAGGAACTTACCGGCCAGCTCTGGTCGCGCCCGCATGGTCTTGAGCGCATTGGATTTGTGCCAGTTTGGCGAGAGCGCCGTGCCTGCCTCGGCATAGTGGGAATCCCAGCCATTCTGCAGGAACACCACCGGCATACCCGCTGCGCGCGCCATATCGACGACTTCGACAATCTTTGGAATCACACCAGCCGCCGGGCCGATATCGAAGCCAGCCTCGTCCACATAGCCCCCCTCGCTGGCATAGGCGTTCTGCATATCCACGACGATGACCGCCGTCGTCGCGGCATCGAGCCGGATCGCTTCAGGGCGTGCCGACAAGACCACGGAGGGGCCGGAACGCGAAGGGGCTGGATCGACGATGACTTCGTTCACCCGCGCAGGATTGAGCAAATGCATCCGGTGGTCAAGCGGGGTGCGCTCATTTGCTCGACCAAACCAGAATGACTATTGTTAACCATTAATTGCCCTGGCGACCAAAGCTGACCGACGGCTCCTGAAAGCTAAAAATCGGTTGCTGAGTGTCTTGAAGGGTCGAGTTTCACAACCATGTTGCGTTTATTGCGAATATTCGCTATTGAATAATGCCATCTGCGGAGAAAACTGATGACCTTGCCAGCCAATGCCTTGCCTCTTGGCAACAGGTTGCCCTCTGCCGACGATCGGCAGATCGCTAACCAGCTTCGCCGGATCCTCGCCTCGCAGAAGGACGGTGCGGCCAAGCTGCGGGTGCCCGATCCGAAGACTAGGAAACCAGTCGAGATCACGCTGACTCCGGCGATGTCGGACCTGTTCCTGGAACTGCTACGTCACATCGGTAGTGGTGATGCCGTCACGCTGGTGCCAATCCAGCAGATGCTGACGACGCAGCAAGCAGCAGACCTGCTCAACATGTCGCGCCCGTACCTTATCAAGCTCATCGAGAAGGGCGATATCCCGCACAGCATGGTGGGGCGGCACCGGCGTCTTAAGGCTGAGGACGTATTCGCCTACAAAACTGCGCGCGACAAAATCCGATCGAAGGCGATGGACGAACTGATCGCAGACGGCGCAGACCTCTATTGATCTGACTCAACCATGTTCGCCAATCGATACACCGCACTGGTTGATGCCTGCACACTGGTCAGCGCTCCGCGGCGTGACCTGCTCCTCACCTTGGCCGACGCGGAATTCTTTCGTGTGCGATGGTCGCAGCGCATCCTCGATGAAACGCGTTCTGCGCTGGGCAAGATCTTTACCGAGCGCAAAATCGAGAGCGCGTCCGCGCGAGCGGGCCGATCAGTCGATGCCATGCATCGCGCGTTCCCCGAAGCTCTGGTAGAGGCACATGCATCCGTCGCGGCCATGACATTCGGTCTGCCGGATCCCAAGGACGAGCATGTTCTGACAGCTGCGGTCCAGACCCAGGCACAAGCTGTCGTGACGGAAAACATCAGCGATTTTCCGGCAAGAATTCTCGCACCACTAAACTTGGAAGCGCGAACTGCCGACGAGTTCATTGCCGATACCATCGCGCTCGACGAAGGCAAGGCGGTTGCAGCGATCCGAACTCTGCGCGTTCGGCTGAAGCGTCCCGAAATGTCGGCAGAAGATTACCTACGGTCGCTAGAGGCCCATGGGCTGTTCGTCACCGCTTCGATCCTGAGTGGCCACGCCGATTCCATCTGAAGGGTTTTTCCAGTGCGCCGCTAGGTTTGCTGACAGTCCGCTCCCAAGCATCGAAAATTAACAGTTGGATGGCGGAAATGGGTCGACATCGGTAGGCTGCCATTGGACAAGACCGCCACTTCCAGCCTCCTCAGTGAACGACGGCTTCGGCGGGAAGGAAAGCCGAGATCATCCTCCAAGCTTGCATCGTAATCGGAAAGGTTCAAGTTTTAGAGCCATACCCGAGAGTTGTTGAGCAATAACAGCATGTTGTGATTCATCCATCTTTGCGACAAGATGGAGTGAATGGTGGCATTGCCCGGCGGGTGCATAGTCGGGAGGGAGTGCGATATCCATCGGATATGACGGACACGGAGTGGGCGCTGGCAGCGCCATTTGTTCCACCGGCGAGGCGAGGTGGCCGACGCCGGACTACCGACATGCGCGAAGTTCTGAACGCGATGCTTTACATCGCGGCAAGCGGGTGTGCGTGGCGGCTTCTGCCGAAGTGTTTTCCTCCGGTATCAACGGTGCGGCGCTATTTCTATGCTTGGCGCGATGCCGGTCTGTTTGACGCGATCAACATGGTGCTGGTCATGAACCTACGGGAGATTGAAGGGCGTGAAGCTTCACCCAGCGCCGGAGTGATTGACAGCCAATCGGTCAAGACCACCGAAAGTGGCGGAATTTCGGGCTATGACGCGGGCAAAAAGGTGAAAGGCCGGAAGCGACATATCCTGACCGACACCTGTGGCTTCCTCATCTTCATCCTCGTACACGCCGCCGATATTCAGTATCGAGATGGGCCGTCGATGTGTTGGCAGCCATTCGCAAGCGGCTTCCCTGCCTGCGACACATCTTTGCGCATGGCAGCTACGCTGGCGACAAGCTGCGATCCGCTTTGGTTGGCATGGGCAAATTGACGATCGAGCCGAAGGCCAGCGAAGCTAAATCATCAAGCGATCGGACAAGGCGAAAGGCTTCCAGGCGCTGCCCCGCAGATGGGTGGTCGAACGGACTTTTGCCTGGCCCGGGCGCTGTCGTCGGCTCGCGAACGACTGGGAGAGATCCATCGCCTCGTCAACAGTTTGGGTCCTCATCGCCTCAATCCGCATGCTCACACGCAGAACTGCAAGATATTGTCAGAATTGAAAAAATTCCCAATCCGGCTCTTATAGGCGGAGATATATTTCGCGGATCGAGTATCCTTGCCGTCGAAAAATTGCCGGTAGGCAATTAAGATCATTTATTTGAGAAATATTCATCGTCACAATTCGACCACTTACTAATGAGTTTCGTCCATTTTGGATAGATGTAACATCAAAGTAATTTTCCGCTGTTGTTGATCGCGAGCATCCGCATTAAGATCAGGAATCGTTGCTTTGCGGGAGGGGCGGAGTGGACATAGACATCCTATCGTTCAGATGGTTGATGGCCGCATCAATCGCCTCCGTTTGTCCGGCAGCGGCACAAACTGGCGATGTTCGTTTTGGCAATCTGCACGCGCACACGTCTTATAGCGATGGGAGCGGAACACCTGCTGAAGCCTATGCTATGGCCTGTGAGGCCGGTCTCGATTTTTTCGCCATTACAGAGCATAACCATGACAAGGCTGATGGCTCGGGCGATCGAAAAGATGGCCTGCTGATCGCGACCAAGCCAGCATTATATCGCTCCGCTCCCGATTCTTTGATTGCCATGGCCAACGCTGCTGACCGTCCGGGACAGTGTGTCACACTGTTCGGTCAGGAATTCTCAACCATTTCGAGCGGCAATCACGTCAACGTCTTTGACGTTGACCATGTTATCGACGTCAAAAATGGTCAGTTTGACCTTCTTCTGGCGTGGCTCGAAGCGCATCCTGACGGCGCAGGCGCATTGCCCCTGGTGCAGTTCAATCATCCCGAAACCGGCAAGCGGGCACTTAAAGATTATGGACGCGACGATTTTTCCAACGATGAAGTGCAATGGGTGCAAGCCATGGCACCGCATGTGTCGCTCATCGAACTATTGAATGCGCCCGCTCTGCGGGATGGCCGAGATCAGCGCACGAGCGTCAGGGAAGGTCAGTATTTCCGTTACCTCAACCTCGGCTTCCATCTTGCGCCCAGCGTAGGCCAGGATAATCACTATCGCAATTGGGGCGTGTCCACCGATGCCCGCGTAGCCGTCATCGCTCCTGACTTTTCCAGGCGCGGAATCATTCAGGCCCTGCGTATGCGACACGCCTATGCGACCGAAGACAAAAACCTCCGTGTGATTTTCCGATCCGGCGACGCCTTGCAGGGCGATGTCGTCAGTTTCGCAACGCTCGGAGCCGAATTGCCCCTGACCGTTGAGATTGAGGACGGCGATGAGCCGGACGCGACTTACCGGATAGATGTGTTCAAGGATGTTGCGGGCGGCAAGCCAGCCAGCGCGCCCACCGAAACGTATGAACTGACCGGGAACCAAGCGATTCCAGTATCGCTCGAAGGTATCCGCCTTGAAGCATTTGGCGAATATGTGCTGCTTCGCATCACTCAACTGAGCAATCAGGACGAGGATCACGCGGAAAATGACCGCCTGTGGACAGCGCCTATCTGGTTCGAAAGCTTGGCCTTCCACCGCCACAGGGATGAGCAGCCAAAACTGAGAATAGTCAAACTGCTGCCTGATCCACAGGGCGACGATTTAATTGGCGAACAGATCACGCTCAAAAATAGCGGGCAGGCGGCGCTGGATATGGCCGGTTGGCGGGTCCGTGACCTCGCCGGGAATGTCTGGATGCTCGATGGCCTGATTGAGCTGTTACCAGGGGAGGAAAAGACCATGCTCCGCAACGGCCAGCCGATGTCACTGAACAATGGAGGCGATGAAATCGAACTGGTCGCACCTGACGGCACGGTACTGCAGACTATGGCCTACGGCGCGGTCACCACCAATCAGGAGGTGGTGGAAAGTGGCACAAACTGACCGTGACGAAACTCCGGCTGGCCGCAATCTGATCATTCTTTGTGATGGCACAGGCAATGAGCTGGGGCGCAATCTTTCCAATGTGTTGAAGCTTTTCCGGATTGCGGAGAAGGGCAAGCGTCAGCTTGTTTACTATTCACCCGGTGTCGGCACGGTTGGACGGATCAACCCTTGGCGGCGTGTGCGCCAAAAGCTCGTCGAAATCGTCGGACTGGCGACCGGCTATGGCCTCGACGACAATATATTGGGTGCCTACCGTTTTCTCGTGGAAAACTGGCGGGAAGGAGATTGTATCTACCTTTTCGGCTTTAGCCGCGGAGCCTGGACGGTGAGAGTTCTGGCAGGGTTTGTGCATCTGATCGGCCTGCTGCGACCAGAACAACTCAATATGTGCGATAGTGCCTTGGGAACCTATAAGCGCGCGGCTGCGGAGGATGACCTACCACTCGCTTGGCATTTTGCGCGCGTGATCGGCGCCCGGCGGGTTTCCATTCATTTTCTTGGCCTTTGGGACACGGTGGCGTCGGTTCTGGTGCCGCGACCAGACCGTGGGTGGATTCCCAGCCTCGAAACCCTGCCATACACGCGGACCAATCCATCTGTCGCAATTGTCCGCCATGCCATGGCGCTCGATGAACGCCGTCGCATGTTCCGGGTCGCCCCATGGAATGCACCACAGGACTATATCGCCAATCCCTTTGATGATGATGCCAAAGTCGCACAAGATATAGAGCAACGCTGGTTTCCCGGCGTCCATTCCGACATCGGCGGTGGCTACAAGGAAGAAGAAAGCGCCGTTTCCAAATTGGCGTTGATCTGGATGGTTGACGAAGCTGTCCATGCGGGGCTGCGGATCAATAAACCCATGTTCCGGCATCTGGCATGGGGCGAAGCGAGGCCCGGTAGCAAGCATGTCTATGAGCCGCCAAATGCAGCTGGTCCCATCCACAATTCCCTTGGCTGGGGCTGGTGGCCGTTGGAATTGCTGCCAAAGCTCAGCCGCTTCAAGGAATGGAAAAGACGACCATCCTTGTTCGGCTGCTATTGGCCATTGGGTGAGCCAAGGATTGTGCGGCCCGGCGAACAGATGGATCCGTCGATTGCGACGCGCAGCGCCACCATACCAGGCTACCAGCCCGTGAACGTACCATAATTACAAAACCAGGAAGACCGCGACCCCTTTCACCTTAATCAGATGAAGGTAAGAAATTGGACCCCGATATCAAAAAGCATCTGGATGATATCGTCATCATCGTGACTGTCGCCTTGTCTTTCCTGGCCGCGATTATCTTCGCTGTCATGATGAGTCGCGGACAATTTTTCCCGCCGACGCTGTTGGCGATGTTGCTGGGAATCTCTGTGTCCGCTCTTACCTATCGGTTTCTGGGTGGAACCGATGGCACGAAATTCTCGATCGGCTTGTTGGGCTTGGGCGGTTCGGCGGCCCTCTTGCTCGGCACTACCTGGTTCGTGGGCGATCGTCTGAAAGACGAATTCAAAATATATGACGATTCAACCTCTTATCGAAACGAGATTGCTAAGCTCACCAACACTGTCTCTGAACGTGACGATCGTGTCTCCCGTCATGAAAACACGATTGCTGACCTCGAAGGCAAGTTGCAGAAATTTCCTGCCGCGCAAACAGAAGTCAGCCTGTCCGCCATCAAGAAGATGAAGCCTAATGATGAACTGATCGGGGCGATCCGTCGCATGTACAAGGCTCGCGAATATCCGTTCGTCGAAACACTGAAGAGTCAGCCTGCCCGAATAGCTGTGGTCGGCACGATCGGTGAGAGAGCTCTCTACAACATATGCCGGGACACCCATTCCAAACTCTATGATGGTGGATTTTCCAATAGCTGGGTGATGGTGTCCCGTTCACTGGGCGCAAATGGCGAATTGGCGAGCGAGACGCTCGATCGTGCAGGATTCATCGACGAAGACGTTTGCACCAACGCGCAGCGGCAATTCGACATCCAGATTGGCTGCGGCACTGCCCAAAAGCTTTTCGCAGACAAGGTGACCAGTTGCGCCGAAACGGTCGGGTTACGCGGCAATATGCTGACGATCTCAGCTCTGCCCTCCGACTGAAGAAAGCCAGCAGACGACGAGGTTTGAGGCAACAATGTCGGTCGATCTTCAAGGCGTCCCTACGTCTGAATCGAATGCTTCGTCGGGCATTTGGAGCATTGGACGATAGACTATGCCTTTGATGGCGCTGCTTTCGGAGCGATAGCCTCTAACGCTGTTTCCCAGTCAGTCACGGACCACTGCACCTGACGATGTGAATTGCCTCCATATTGGATCAATTTGTAGCTGGGTATCGCCAAGGTTATTCGGCACAGATCACCGCCGAGGCAGAAGGAGAACACATTGTGATGGTCGAACCCTTTCCGCGCCATCTCGCCGCCGCCCTAAATGCGAACGACATCGCCTCTCGCTTGCTGGTCATTGCCGACGACGCTGATCTTGGTGATTTGGGAGCGATGGCAGCTGCAGCAGGGTTGCGCTTACTGGGTGTTGTTTCATTCGAGCAAGCGCCGTCACGGCTCGCCATGCAGGCGGATTGCGACATCATTTTACTGATTTGTCCAAATCCCTGCTCCGATCTGGAGCAGCATCTTGCTCTGGTGGAAAGGATGGCGCTTCAAAACAATATCGCCGTCATCTTACTGTCCAGCCTGGACACTCTGGACGACACATTCGCAGCGGTTCACAGTCCCCGAACACAAATACTCTGCGCGCCCGACGGTGTCGATTTGGCGACGGCTCTTTTGTCGGCCGCCCAAAGCCACTCGCCTCCCCGGCACTTTCATGATGCAGCACGAGAGAATGAAGAAACCAGATTGAACCGCCTCAGTGAGGAGGTTGGTCGTCTTGCGCGAACCATCGAGGCGCTAACGGATCGTCATATTGCGAAGCCGTCTTTTCCTGCTAGTCCGCGCATTTCCGATCGACCGAGCGACTATATTGGCTTTCCCGCGCACCGCCAACCAACGTCAGAGCCGCAGCCGCATTCCCTTGCGGACGTGACGACCAATCAGGTTCGAGATCTCCTTCGCGCCCGTCGGGCGCGTGCCGATTTCTTGCCAGGCGACTTATTTGCCGATCCCGCTTGGGATATGTTGCTCGACCTGTTAGCCGCGCGTCTAGACCAAGTCTGTGTGTCGGTTTCCAGTCTTTGCATTGCATCGTGCGTGCCGCCTACCACGGCGTTGCGCCATATCCGCACTTTGGCCGATAAGGGGCTGATTGCACGCCAGCCTGACCCCCATGATAGCCGCCGCATCTTCGTGGTGCTGACAGACAGGGCGGCAGACAGGCTGGCGCAGTGGTTCCATGCCAGCCGTCCACTTCTCAAGATCTAGCGCTCGCATTGCCTGGGAAAAGCTACTCGCACGCGATGCCGTCACCGTCCCGGTCGAGCCGTCTGGAATAGCCAGCATCACCGCTTCGTATAGGGGCAGCGCCCGCTGCCCGGGCCTCGCTGCAGTTGCTGAATGATGCGCTGCCAGAATAGGTCGAGGAACGAGAATTGCCCGTTGTCCGGCGGCGGTAGGCTTTGCGGGCTTTGCGTCGGCGCGCGAGCAGCGCGGCATCTGTGCTGCACAAAGCCAGGGCAAATAGGCCCAGCAACATCCCTCGTCGCCCCGTCTCCATGGCTATCGCTCTCCCCGGAATCAAACTGACTTACGGCCACGCCACCGCAATTTTCCCAAAATCCAGTCCAAATTGGATCAAAAGAGATAGTCGCGATCGCCTTTCAGGCATTTGCCCATAAACGGGGAATCAGTGCGTAGAAGCCCGAGCCATCGGTTCAGCGCCATCGCCGCTTGCCCTGGTGGAAGAGGGGACAGAAGCAGGAAGCGGTGGACCATCGACATAGCCTGTAAATGTATCGCCCGCTTTGAGCCGCGCGCTGTCGCCACCGGTCAATAAGCCCAGGAGGCCAAAACCCACGACCGCCAGCACGACACCAGCGCCGTTCCCATCACCCCGATCAGCATAGTCTCCGCGCAGGGGAATATGGCCGAGCGGCAGGTCCAGATAGAGGAGCTTCGCGCCCAGACGCCCTCCCTTGCCGACCGCACCATTTTGCTCAACATTGGCTATTTCGCCCCAGGCAGTCGCACCCTCCGGTACCACCGGGACACCGTTGATATAAATCGGCTCGTCCACGCGCAGTTTGAAACGGTCGCCGACCCGCGCTGTACGGCTGTTGATTTCTCGAAGGACCATCAAACGCACGGGCGTGCCAGTTGGCAGCAATGGCGTGGCAGCGATGGGCGATGCGGATGGATCAGCGGTAACCGACGATGGCATTTGAGCCGTCGGTAACAGCGTAGCCGCTGGTGGCGCGACCGCCCCTGCTGCGGAGACAGCCAGCGCCAGAGCAAAGGGGAGCATCAATTGCCCGCTGCTGCCTCAGGGGCGGCAGCTTCCAGGAATTTGATGGCTACGCCGGTAGCGCTGCTCGATCCCCAGCTCATGGCCGTCACATGGGCATCACCATATTGCGCCTTGATCACGGCATCCGCGCCTAATTTCTCGCCACGTTCCCACAATTCGCGATAGATTTTTTCCTGACTGGGTGCCTTGCTGAAAATCGTCGCCTTGCGCACGCCCGCCTTTACCTCGCCCAGCACCTTATAAGGACGATCCGTAATGTCGTAAGGGAAGACCGGGACACCCACTTCCTCATTGACCATCACATGGTGTTTGCCCGCTGGTGCCGCGACCAAAACCTGCGTCGGTACCACGACAGCCGCCGCAAGCGCGGCAGCGAATACCATCTTCATTTTCATAAGCATCCCCCCAATAGGCGGCGGAAGATTGCAGCCGCCATGGAACTGGTCAAGCGAGACTTGAATGAATTGATCCATTGACGAATGATGATCGTTGCCCATCAACGAGACCCAATGCCGTGGCGCCTTTCGACAGCCCGAAGAATTTCGTATCATCGCCCAGCCCCGCGTCCTGCCGACATGGGATTTATGGAGACAAAGGCATTGAGTGACGAGGTCCGCCAAACGCTCCAGCAGTTGATCCATGAACGCGGCGAATCTTACGCCAGTCTTTCCAATTTGCTTGGCCGCAACCCGGCCTATCTCCAGCAGTTCATGACGCGCGGCACGCCCCGAAAGCTGCATGAGGAAGATCGAGACATTCTCGCCCGCTACTTCGGCGTGTCAGAGGCGTTGCTCGGCAAAACGTCAGATCAAGGATCGAGCCTCGCCAGCAAGGAGCAAGCGACCGTTCCCATACCGCGCCTCGCTCTGGGAGCCTCAGCTGGTGCCGGTTCTCTCCCCGAAACGGAACGGTTGTCAGGAGCGATGACCTTTGATGCCCGCTGGCTCCGCCGCCTGGGCGTCAATCCCCAACAGGCCTCGATTGTGAGCGTCGAGGGAGAATCCATGTCGCCTACCTTGTTGCCCGGCGATGACATTCTGGTCGATCACGCCGATGCCGCTACCCGGCTACGCGATGGCCTCTATGTGCTTCGGCTCGACGGGGCGCTCCTGGTCAAGCGTCTGACTATGGGGCCACGGCGGGGACGGTTCAATGTGCTGAGCGATCATGCCCAATATCCCGACTGGCCAGATGTTGACCCGTCCCTGGTCGCGATCGTTGGTCGCGTCATATGGGTCGGCCGGGCATTGAAATAGTCGGCCTACATCAGCCCCTCGGCTCGAAAGCTGAAATGTCGATCCTTTGCGAAAATGACATGGTCATAGGCAAAGACGCCCAGCGCCTTCCCGATTGCGCACAGGTGACTGGTAAATTGCACGTCGGTTCGCGAGGGCGAAGGATTTCCGCTCGGATGATTGTGGGCCATGATCAGACGGGTCGCACCCTGATTGAGCGCGTTGTGAAACATATCGCGCGTGTTGATTTCCACGCGGTCATGTTCGCCTGCAAACCATTGATGCCCGACCGGCACCGCGTCCTGGTAGAACAGGAAGTGACATTCCTCCAACTGGGCCGCCTTGAGGCGGACCGCCACCGTGGGAAGCAGGTTGGTGGAAGCTGGTGTGGAAAGCGGATGGGATGTTTCGTCCACCAGACTGAGAGACGCTACAAAAGGTGGAGTGCCGGGAGGAACCCGCCAACCGCTTGTGATCTCAGCCGGAAGAATTGTCCGTTGGTGGAGTGCTTCCGCCATGGGAAATGCCTGCCTTCTGGTCCAGCATGATCCCCAATGTCATGGATATGAGCACGGGGATGCTCCAGACGCCGATAATCCCGTGATAGACGGGATAGGGAATGGGAGGGCCGAACTG
This sequence comes from Sphingobium sp. FG125, assembly GCF_057809795.1. Lineage (NCBI taxonomy): Bacteria > Pseudomonadati > Pseudomonadota > Alphaproteobacteria > Sphingomonadales > Sphingobiaceae > Sphingobium > Sphingobium sp. FG125. The sequence goes on along the minus strand of NZ_JBMDKQ010000025.1, from coordinate 26,100 downwards.
AATAGCCAGATGGCCAGCCACCGACACGCCATGGAGACCCATGACCCAGACGGGCCAATAGCGCCGACTAGTGAGGCTAAGCCGCCAGAAGGCGACCAACAGGGCCATGTCGACTAGCATCAGTGGCCAGCGTGCCGCGAAGGCAAGCGTCACCGCTCGCGTCAGGAGAACCGCTGCGACCATGAGGCCCACGGCGATCCTGGCATCTCGCCCGCCCGCCACGACTGAGTAGACGCAGCTTAAGAAGAGCAGGGCAAAAAAGAGCTGCAAGACAATGGTAGGCATCAAGTCGATGCCGACCACCAGAGCGTCACGCCGTCAAGTCCCTCCCATGCGGATTACTGCTCCATAACGGGCGCGGTCGCGGCTTCGATACGCGTTGCCATCGCGACTGGCGTCTTTTGCGCGTCGTCCATCCAGCAACCAAAATCATAGACATCCAGATTGCTGCCTGTCTTGATGGAAACCAGGGTGCGTTGCGCCTGAACCATATCCGCCCGGCCATCCACGACCTTGGCGATGCCATCAGCGAGCGACTTCAACACCCGCTGCGAACGGGCGGGCGGCAATTCCGAACCAGCGCAGGCCTCAATGAAATCGGTGGCCAAGCGGGCCGCGTCGTGGACGGCGCGGTCGAGACTGTCAAAGGCGGAACGGACATCGCTGGCAACGGTCTGACCTGCGGCCTGAGTGAATTTGGGCATAGCTTCTCCTTCGCGCCAATCGGCGCGCTTTTGCAATCGGGAGTTGGTCGAAGATCAGGTGAGCAGGCTGATAATGCCCTGCACGATCGCTACGATGGCCATGAGCGTCATCGAACCAATGAGGCCGATTTGCGTGCCGCTCAAAAACTTGCCAGCGGACGTTAGATCATTCGGCTTTCCTCCCAGGGGCGGTAGATGAATGAGCCGTCGGGAGGTTTGGACCAGACCGGTGGCTCGCCGACTGTCATCCGTAAAAATACCTATGTCGGCAACGGCTTCCGGTTGCGATAGTAATCGTTGCGATAGGTCTGTTCCGACGTCTGCTCCTGCCTGGGAGGGATTGGCAGGGGGCCTTTCGGTCGCTTCCAACGCCAAAAACCGACGTGCGGCAACCCGGCGATCGGACGTGTCAAATAGCGGTAGGACGGCAGAAATATATGTGTCGACGGTATGGTGTGAGCATCCGATCTTCTGGGCTATTTCCTTCGATTGCAAACCTTGGGCGACGAGGCGCAAACATTCTTTGTGAAGGTCCGTAAGCCGGACAACGGATGAAAAGGACAGGTCATCTGATGATGACGGAGCCGCTGAAAGACTAAGGCGGTCAGTCCGCAAAGCCATTTTGATCCCTCTGCTGAATTGCCCCTCCACAGGCGCTCAGATCGTGAACCATATATTCAGCTTAGCGGGTTTCGCGCAATGGTTCTCCGCGATCGAGGAGTGTCTTCAGCAAGGTGACCTCGCGGTTGAGCTGTTTCAGATCGTCAACCATAGACTGGATGAGCTGGTCGCACGGGTTCGGCTCGGCGGCGGCTATGAGGGATTCGAGCATCTCGGCATCGATATGATTCGTTGGGGGCATGGATGGCATGACCGTTGCGCCGATACGCAATCCGACTGGCCGGACCGAGTCCAATCCGCTCCGATATGAAGGGGAACGGGATGGGTTGCCAAGCCACGGCTTGGTCGGCATCTTCTGGTCATGCCCAAAGGAACGCGCGAGGAGCTGACCGGCCTGTTACTGGCAGGCAATATTTACCCCGTCCTTCGGATGGCCGATGGCGGTGAGTGGCGGCTCGACATCAATCAGCGCTACCGACATTTCCTTGGCCAAAGGGTGCGTGTAACCGGCCTCCGCTCTGGTTTCGACCTGTTGGACGTCGAAAGCATTGCCTTTGGCTAGAGCACTCCCCCGATTAACCGTGACGTGCCCCCCGCCTTTCATTTCCGCGGCAACCGGAGACCGACCGGTGTTGTTGCGCATGCGCGGCGTTGCTGTTCGAGTTCGGCAGCAAACGAGGCCGGTGTTGCTCGACCGAGCCAAGGGTGTTTCACCCCATGGACGAAGGCATCATGCAAATGGCGAAATTCGAGAAAGGCACGGCGCTGATCCGTACTGCCTATGACGGGTTGTTCGGTGAAGTAGATGACGTGCGGCAATGTGTCGATCGGATTGCTGATGCGCTTAATCAAAGGCCGCTCGACGAACGCATATACTTTCGGGTTGAGCGCAGGTGCGACCCAGCATTACTGGCGGTCCGATCTATTTGTGATGAGACAAACGCCTTGTCATCATTTCCCGTGGTCGAGCGTCATGAGACGCCCCTAGGCAGCTTTCCCGAAGCTCCGTCGCATGAAGCAGCGATGGCTTCCTGCTGCCCCGAAATCCCCGTGTTACAACGCCAATGGGAAAGCGGAAGGACCGCACCTGGGGAGAAAAAACCAGTGCGTGAACGTCGCATAAGGGTCGAACTTCCTTCAACTCGCTCCCCCAATCGCCCCCGGCGTCAGGATCAGGGTGAGCAGGATCAGGGCTATGCCAATATATCCCCAGGCACCCATGCCCTGCCAGGCGATCTTCATGCTGGCGGTATCGGATCGCGTCGCTCGGGCCAGCCGCATTGCGTAGATCATCGTGCCAGTGACGGCCATCGCCGTCAGCAGCGCGCCAAACAAGAACCAGACGGCTTTGGTCCACAGGCCCCCGAACGTGCCAAAATGCAGCGGATCGGCCATTTCTGAGATGCGCTGATGCGCGCTTAAGGCGCGTCCATCCAACTGCGTGACCACCCGCGACGTAGCCGGATCGACGACCACTGCGTTGGCGCGATCGCGCACCAGCCAGGCGGAGGACTGGCCCAGGAAGATGACGCCGTTGTCGGGCGTGAAGCGGATTTCTCGAATATCGAGCGCAGGATCGGCGCGGCGCGCGACGGCGACCAGCCGGTCCAGCGCGGCCCCGGTCGGCATCGCACCAGCCGCCACCTCCGGCAATTTGGGCACCTTGGCGTTTCCGCCCAATGTTTCCACCAGATACCATAGGCCCGTCAGCGTGATCAGCGCCACGAACCACAAGCTCCACAAGCCCATCAGGCGATGCAGGTCGCCCGTCATCCGCCGCCCGTCGCCGCCGCGCGGCGCTCGGAAGAAGCCGCGCCACCATTTCTTGTAGGTGACGATGCCCGACACCAAAGAGGCCGCTAGCAGCAGGGCGAGCGAGCAGACGATCGGTATGCCGATCTTTGTCGGCAGCATCAGGTGCCGATGGGCCTGTCGCAGGAAACGGTGGACATTGGCCCAGCTATGCCGGCCGGTGGCTTTGGCCGTCCAAGGGTCGACATAGACCCGCTCCGGTGCCCCTTTGCCGCGACTGACCCAGGCCTCCACCGTGAACCAGGGGTCGATCGGCGCATAGAGCGTCTGGAGCCGGGCCTCCGGTGTGGCGCGGGCCGCTGCCTGCGCCCACGCCCCCCAAGACGCAACGGGTTCCGACCGGGGCGATACCCGCATGGCGGGCGTCGCCAGCCAGTCGATTTCATGCGCGAACACGGCGAAGGTGCCCGTCGCCAGGATGAAGGTCAGGAAGATCGACAGTTTCAGACCGATCCAGCTATGCACCACCCACCAGAGCGATCGGCCCTTTTTCACGCGCGCCTGATCCATGGTCAGAACTGAAAGCGCAGTTCGGCCAGGAATGTCCGCGGCTCACCCGGAAAATGCCCGCTCTGCGCCGAAAAGCCCGATGCTGCGTACACCTTGTCGAAAATATTATCGACGCGCAGCATCAGTTCGGCAAAGCCAAGCCCCTTGGTGATCGACGCATCGAAGATCGTGTAGGGCTTAACGGTCTGCCCCGACAGGCTGATGCGCTTCGACACATGCTCACCGCCGACCGCAAAGGCGGCGTCGATCGCTGGCACCTGATAGCGGGTCCAAAAGCCGACCTTATGCTTGGGCGCATTGGCAAAGCGATTGCCAACGGCGTTGTTGATCGCCTGGCCCGCAATCGTGCCGGTGATCTTCGTGTCGTTATAGCCATAATTGACCAGCGCGACCCAATTGGCGGTAATGTCGGTCGACAGGTCGATCTCCAACCCCTTGCTCGTCACCTCGCCGATAGGGCGCAACTGGTCCTGGCCGTTGACGGGCGGCAGGCTGGTATCGGCCTGGAGGATATTCTTGCGGACGATGCGGTAGGCGGCCAGATTGGCCTGGAGCCTGCCGTCGAACAGGTCGGTCTTGATGCCGCCTTCGAACTGGTCGCCAGTGACAGGTGCGAAGGGACCGCCCACATCGCCATTTTGGCTGGCGGCCGTCTGCGGCTCGAAACTTTGCGACCAGCTCAGATAGATGGAGACATCCTTGCGCGGCTTGTAGATCGCGCCGGTGCGGAAAGTGATGTCGTCATCTTCATAAGAGCCGGCGTTGACCACGCGATCCTCGAACTTGTCGTAGCGCACACCACCGACCAGCATGAAGGCATCGCTCAGGCTGATCTGGTCCTGCAGATAAGCGCCCTGACGCTTTGTGCGCGTATCGGTGACGGTGAAGGGCAACTGAGCGGCCCGCGCCACGTCGCGCGCGCTGTTCGTATAGATGGGATTGCTGAGGCTGAGCGGCGTTACGCCCGCCCGCAGGATGCGCGAATTAAGCACGCTCGTTTCGTCATACCAGTCCGCGCCGGTCTGGAACTTATGCTCCATGCCGAGCAGATCGACCCGCGCCGTCAGATTGGCGGAAAAGGACAGGCCATCGACATCGCGGATCTGGTCGCGAAACTCGCGCGCGACCAGATCGTCGCTACCCGCGACCAGTCCGCGCGGCTCATGATATTGCTGAGTCTCGGTCGCCTTGAAGTAGCGCACCCCGGCATCGAACGTGACCCGGTCCCCGATCGCGGTCGCATAACGCGCCTGATAGGCCTGCGACTTCAAATGCAGAAAATCGGTAGGTTCGTTGGCATTCCAGCGAATATCGGTCAGGAAATTGCCGTCATCGTCGGTCAAAATGCCGCGCAGGCGGTTGGCCTGGAGATCATTGTCATAGACCGTAGCCTGAAGCGTCAGCTTGCCGCCCTCATTGGTCTTGATGGCCAGGCCGCCATCGCCGATCAGCGACACATTCTTGGTATTGCGGCGATAGGGGTTCATCGCCTCGTAAAAGCCGCCAAGGCGGTAAGTGACGACCCCGTCCTTATCGATCGGGCCGGTCGCTTCGGCCGATATGCCACGCCGGTCATAATTGCCCGCCGTTGCCACCAGACGCATGGCGCTGGCGTCGCCGGCCACCTTCGACACATAATTGATGATGCCCCCGGGCGATCCCGGTCCGAAGAAGAGACCAGCCGGTCCCTTCAACACTTCCACCCGTTCGATATTGAATAGCTGAGGCACGGAAAAGCCGATGAACGGATTGCCGCGCATCCCGTCGTAGAAGGACTGGTCCTGACGAAAGCCGCGGAAGGTGACGCCCGCATAGCTGAAGAAGCTGACGCCAGAAATATTGCGATAGATGTCGGTCGCGTCGCGCGCGCCCTGATCGGCAAAGAGATCCTTGTTGATCACCTGCAACGCCTGCGGAATATCGAGCGGATCTTCGGCGCTTTTGCCGACGGTCGTGGTTTCGGTGCGGTAGAGGCGCTGGGCGCGGCCCGTCACGATGATCTGATCACTATCGGCCATGGCTGCATCCGGTGGAGACGCAGGAACTTCCTGCGCGCAAACCATCGACGCGCAGAAGGAAGCTGACGCAAACAGCGCCGTGCGGAATATGGACAAGAAAACCCCCATATCAGTTTTGCTATTGATAGTGATTCGCGATAGAGAGTTTGAATGGTCAGGGCAAGCCGCCAAATTTCATTCGCGCTGTTCATAATAGGGAGAGACAGACACGGCGCTAAGCTCGCGGCCCGTTAAAGAGCGGACCTTCCGCACATGGGATCGTCCATTTGGAGGCTGAACGGCAAACAAGGGTCGACGGCGGGACGTCAGCTACGCGCCCTAGCCGGTTGCGGGAGATTTCCGATAGCCGACCGGCAGGTTCCGCATTGCGCATGCGGTGCCCAGTTCGTTCGCTGATCAGGCCCGGGCAGCCTCCGCCGTTTGCACGGCGATGAAGCGCGCTAGTGGAATCTCGCTCAGAGGTCGTTCCGAAGCCATCTCACGAGCGACAAGCGCCATTTCGATCCAGTCTGAAGTGGCCGTCACTGCGCTGTGCGAATGCACTCCAAGCGACGACGCTGGCCCAACAAGCCCGCTTCGGTTCCAGCACCGTCTCGATAATCGCGACGATCCGGTCTTCGATCTTGCGCTTGCCTTTGATCGCTACGGTGACGTCGTCGCCATTCTCAAACCAGGAATCGAGCTGAGGGTTAGTCGCCAGCCACCGGCCCGAGGCGCGCACTGCCCTCTCCACCGCCTTGGCATCGGTTGCCGCAGCGTCGGCGTCCGCGAGCAACGAGGCAACGAGGCAACGAGATCATCCACCGATACAAATTTGGACGCGACATCCAGGGGTCCGATAAGCGTGATAGCCTGAACAAGGCCAAACGGGGGTAGCGAGCTGGCCGGGCCGTCCGCCAAGGCGCTACTCAGGATCAAGGCCGTGTCCTCAACTGTCGCTTCATGGACCGACATCTCGGACGCAATATGGTCAAGCATGTCTTCGATCTCGTGCCTGCTTAGTGAGCCCGCGACCCAAGCGTCCCGCACACCATGGCCCTGCTTGATCAGAATCGATACCAGCGCGTTCTTTCTGCCCTGCTTGATCGATGCGAATATGCTTTGCGCTCCCGCCCCATCGCGCTCGAATATCAGAAGTTCCCTGACTTGAATTGCGGGACGCTTCTCCGGCACCGACCCGACAGCGGGCGTGGCTCTGATAATAGCGTCGATCGCGCGGCGCCGAACTTCCGACACCCAGTTGCGGATCAGCATGAGGTTTGTAACCGACGTTGCTGATACAAGCCCTCGTCTGGCGGTCTCTTCGATCATGGAGGCTAACGGCATAGCGATCGTAGGTTCTGCAAGAAGCCAACCGATAGCGGCCTCGCGCAGACTGAAATCGTCAGCGAGGACGAGTCCTTCCAACAGACCCAGTTGCAGCCCGGCAGGCATGGCTGCCGTCAATTCGGCGAACTGGCTGTGGATCAGGAACGGATCGCCCTCACAGGCTTTCACCAAGTCCTTCAACATCTCGTCAACATCGGGCGTCGGAAGATTCGGCTGGCCAGCTTCGGTCTGAATCATCGCGCGATCCATTGCGCTGCGCATATCCTCCCCCACCTCGATCCCAGCCCGTGAAAACGCTGAGACAAGGGCCATCGCTGCCGTCGGCACGAGCTTGCCAATACGCATCTGCTGAGCGATCGCGGCCCTGACATTATCCATGGCCATGGTCGCGTGGCCGTTGCCGGCTTCGCTTCGCTGACGTAGCTGCTCAAGAGTCTGGCCAAGCATGAACGAATATGCGTGATGCATCGTTGCGTCAGGCCGCTTCTTGCGCCCTTCGGCGCCGGTGAGGTCGACGATCAGCAGTAAGGCTTCGGGTTGAACCGCCAGCATATCTCCGACGCTGTGGGTCCCGATCGACAGTTCGCCCGAGCGGATATCGTCCCGAACCATGCGTGCAATCTGCTGGATGGCGGCAAGTGGCGGCACGATCGATGTTCCTTTCTCGCATGGCGATTGCGTGGCTGGTACAACTAGCGTCGGCGCGACGACAGCCCCATAGTGCCGCCGTGGGATCTATAGCACTCGATCCGCAAGTGGGTACCCCTTCTTCGGCGGAACGCCCGGAAGCGGCTAGCCAGATACCGGCCAGTCTGTACCAAGGACGCGAAAATTGGCCGCTGAATGATTGGCAAGGGTCGGTCTTGCCCGCCCACATTTGGTCAATCGTTGGAGGCTTGGGGCTGTTAAGGCAGCCCGCAAGCCCAAAGATGGAGTGAGTATGAATTCTACGCCGATCGTACAGGGCAAGATCGATGTCGTCGCTATGCTGGCAGGGTGAATATGATTGGCGCAGTGAACTCAATGCGCTCGCCCGGTAGTTCGGCGGGTGCGCGAGGATAGGGGGAGGCGCGACGCAGCATCGCCTCGGCTTCATCGTCCAGCACGGTATTGCCCGATCCCTGGACGATCGCACCCTCCAGCAACATGCCGGTGCGGTCGATGACGAAGCGAACCTGCACCCGCCCCTCCTTCCGTCGCATCCGGGCCCGGCGAGGATAGATTTTATGGGCGTAGAGCCAGGATCGGACCTTGGCGGCATAGCTGCGGCTGGTGCCGGGTGGCGCTTTTACGTCCAGGCCATCCGCGGCGCCGTGGCGGGGCAGAAGCGCGGCGGCGGCGGCCGTGGCTTGCAAAGCAGGCGACGATGGCGCTGCGGAGGGATTAGCTGCCGGTGCGGCCGCCGACATTGGCACGGAGAGGGAAAGACGCGATGGCACCGCCATGTCCGGGGGCGTGACAATGGTCACCGCGGGCGGTTGCAGTGCAGGCGGTTGGTTGGTCGTGGGGGGGCGAACGGCAGCAGGCGTGCTGGGCGTCGCTGTCTCCGAGTCTTCCTCGCCCTGCTCCACGCCTTTGAGTTGGGCGAGCGACAGTACCGTCAGCGCCGGAGATTCGCCCCGGCGGCTGACATGCCCCATGCCAAGGTTAAGCAACGCTGCGATCAACAGCCCGTTGACCAGCAACGACGCCGCCGCCGGCCCGCCGATACGGAAAGGATGCGCTGCCTGTGCCATGGCGTCAGAATGTGTTCGCGACGGTGAACTTGAAGCTCTGTCCTTCCGCGGCGAGCGAGGAAAGATGGCGGCGATAATGTTTGTCGAAGACGTTATCCATGGCGATGCGGAATTCGAATCCCCTGGCCGTGCCGTTCCGCGGCTTGAAGGCGAAGAACAAATTATGGACGGTGTAGCCCGGTGTCGGCAGGCCCGATCCGGCCGAGGCGAAGGCGCCGGTCGTCACCTTGTCCTGCCGCTCCGCAAACTCGCCAGTCCAGCCGCCTGACAGGCCGCTCGCCGCATCGGCATAGCCCAACGTCAGGCGATAGTCGTTGGCCGGAATGGTATTGAGATAATCCCCCGTCAGCCGGTTCTTGCCATCGATGAAGGACGCATTGCCGCGCGCGAAGAAGCCGCCCATGCCATATTCGGCCTCAACCTCCAGCCCCTTGAAGCGCGATCGGTTGATATTCTGGAAATAGGGCGTGCCCGCCGCGGCGGTGACATTGACGATCAGATCCTTGACGTCATTCTGGAACAGGGTGGTCTTGGCGCGGAAGTGATCGCCCTTGCCCAACATATCGTCGAAGGAGAAGGTGAAGCCGACTTCGACATTGTCGGATTTCTCAGGCCGCAGGTCAGGATTGTTGGGACGGGTGGCCGAACGGGTGAAGATTTCATCCACATTGGGCATCCGCACGGTGCGCGCGACCGATCCGAACAGGCCGAGCCAGGGCGTAAAATTATACAGCGCCGCCAGCTTGGGCGATACGCCGCTATCCTTGACCTTGTCGGTCAGCGTCGTGCCACCGACCACCGTGTCGCCGGGCGTCAGGTCGGTCCAATCGACGCGGACGCCGGGCATGATCGTCAGCTTGTCGGACCAGACGATCTCCAACTGGCCGAACAGGCCATAGCGGCTCATATCGCCTTCGGGATGGGTGCCCGCGCCCGGCGTCACCGTGCCGTTCAGCGCCACGCGCGGGTTGCGCCGTTCCTGCTTGCTCCATTGGCCGCCCAGGATCAGGAAGGTCGTCCAGTCGCCACCCATGGCGAACTCGCTGGTGTTCTGGACCTTGGCCTGCCAGCTCTCATAGGAGAAGTCGGAATAGGCGAGCGGGCCGAGGAAGGTCGTCTCGGTCTGATGCACCTTCGACAGCGAATAGGCGACCTGCGCCTCGACATTGAAGATCTTGCTGCCGTCGAAATCGTTCACATAGCCCAGCGCGGCGGTCTTGTCGTGAACGCGGCGGCGCATCAGCGCGGCACCGGTGGCGGCGGAAATCTGGTCATAGACCTGCGGCGCGTCGCTGATCCAGTCCTGATAGCTGGCCCAGATCGCGTGCTTCTTATTACCGCCGATCGCGACCCGGCCCTTGACCAGCCAGCTGTCGGACAAGGTGGCGGAGGCCGCGACGGTATCGCCATTGCCGCTCTTATAATCGTCGGTGCGCCGGTAGTTGTAGCTGCCCAGCAGCTCGACACCCTCGGTCGGCTGGACCGCGACGATGCCCGACAGGGTGTGCGCCTGCGCGTTGGTTTCGGTCGCGGCTTTCAGGCGGATCGCCAGCGGATCGCCCTCGCTCAGGAAGTCGGACGCATCCTTGGTCGTGAAATTGATCACGCCCGCTAGCGCACCCGCGCCATAGAGGGTCGAGGAGGCCGGGCCGCGCAGCACTTCGATCCGCTTGTAGAGTTCAGGCTCGGTGAACAGCGCGCCCATGCGATATTGTTCGTAGAATTTGGTGACGCCATCAACCGTCAGCAGGATGCGATTGTCGCTGTCGCCGATCGCCGTGCCCATGCCACGAATGTTGAAGCCCTGGCCAAGCTGGCCCACGCCGCCCTGGACGTTGACGCCCGGCATCCCCTCCAACAGGTCGCCGATGGTGGTTGCCTGGACCTGGTCGATATCGTCCTGGTCCAGCGTGCTGACCGCCTGCGGCGTGTCGATCGCGACCTTTTCGGTGCCGGCGGAGATGATCATGCGGTCGAGCGCCATGCGCGTCGTTTCCGGCACGTCGGCATCATCCTGCGCCCATGCCTGGGTTGGTGCAACGATCAGCGCGGTGCCCAACAGCAACGTCAGTTTGGTCTTCATCATATGTGCGCCCCAATTGTCGGTAAGTTGGATCGGGCCTGGACCGCCCCGAACCACGACGCACCTATCAGCTTAATATGATATTGCAAGTGAGTCGCATTAGGATTAGTGACCGATGCAGAAAGGGGACATCATGAAGACATCACCAAGCCATTCCATCGCCCTGCTGCTGACCCTCGTCGACGCTTCCGCTGCACAGGCGCATATGCCCTATGTGCTGCCGACCCTGTTCGATGTGGGTAAAGGCGACCATATCACCGTTCAGTCGGCCTTCGCCGAAGACGCCTTCCTACCCGAAGTCGCTATGCGGGACGCGCCTTTCCATCTGGTCGGCCCCGATGGAAAAGACCTGCCGGTTGGACCGGTCACCCATTTGCGCGACCTCAGCGTCTTTGAGGCAGCGATCTCTGCCGACGGCACCTATCGCGTGACAAGCGGCCAGCGTGCAGGGCGCAAAGGCAAGATGTTCAAGCAAGGCGACAAATGGGAGATGCGGGGCGAAGGCGGCCCGGGGCCCGACAATGTCGAGCAGGTCGAGGTGCAGAGCATGACCCTGGCCGACGCTTATGTGACGCGCGGCCAGCCGACCGAAACGGCGCTCAAGCCCCTGGGCAAGGCATTGGAAATCCAGGCGATCACCCATCCCAACGGCATCGTCGCGGGATCGGACGTTCGCTTCGCGCTGCTGTTCGACGGCCAGCCGCTCGCCAATGCCGACATTACGATGTTTCGCAGCGCAGGCCTTTATGACGGGCGCAAGGTGGCGGCGCAGGTGAAGACCGGCGCTGATGGTCGCTTCACCCTGAAGCCCGACGATGCGGGCACCTATCTGATCCTGGTGCGCCATCGCGGCGTCGCGCCAGCCGGGTCGGAAACCCCCTATCGCAGCTACACCTACACCCTGACCTTCGACGCGGCCTGAACGCTGCGTTCCTATATCCGATGGAGATTATATGAAATTCCAGCTTACCCTGACCGCAGCCCTGTTGACGCTCGCCGGCACCGCTATGGCCGCGCCGCATGAGGGATCGGCTTTCATCCACGACTATGACGCCGATCATGACGGCCAGGTCAGCCGCGCCGAATTCGACATCGGCCGCGTCGCCCGTTTCAAGGCGACCGACGCCAATGGTGACGGCTGGGTGTCGGAAAACGAATATGTGCAGGAATATAGCGCGCGGTTGGAACAGCAACTTGCCGCGTCCGACCGCAACGAAGAGAAGAAGACGGAAGAGCGGCAGCGCCAGATCCGGCAGACCCATGTCCGCTTCGGCGTGCTGGACAAGGACAAGGACGGCCAGATGGCCCAGACCGAATATGATCTGTCGGGCGCGCGCGCCTTTGCCGAGCAGGATAATGACAAGGACGGCATCGTGACCGCCACCGACGCCGCAGCGACTGCCGCGCGCCAGCTTGCCGCTAGGGAGAAGGCCGCCCAATAATCGCTGCTGGCAGCCGTGCCCGGCAAAGGGGTGCCCTCAACCGCGGTCGGCACCCCTTCGTCTTAAGAGAATCCATAGGCGCGACATCGAAATTCACCGCTTACGCCCTATCGTGGCTTAGCGGACTGTCCGTTTCCTGGAATGAGCAACAGGCGACTGAGCGTCTTGAATGGATCGAAATGATCGATTGCTGGGATGCGGCACTCGCACCCCGCAATCGTGCATTCTTCAAAAAGTCGTCTTCTCTTCCAGATGCCCTTCTACGTCCGCGCGGTCCATCCAGAGAGTCCGGAACTTCTTGTCGGCCAGCAGTTGCAGCTGGTCGCCGTTGTGCAGGGAGCCTGGCTGGCTGCTATTGCCGTAGCTCATCAGGCCAACGGCTTTCATCGGCGTACCAAATTCAACCATAGAAACCCATGTCTCGCCGTGGACGGGTGTGCGCTCACCATTCTTAATCGGCCCCCAGGTGATGGTGCGGAACACGCCAGTATTGCCGAATCCGCCATTGGCTGGCACGCTGACATCGCCGATATGGAAGCGGGAAACATCCCCGAACGGACGGTCGATTGCGCCAAATAACTGCCTCGTCTTCGCCACTGCCTGTTTCAGCATGGCTACGGCCGCGATCGGGTCTTTCAGGCCGCGCGGCGTTTCCAGCGGGTCGTCCAGCGTCCATTTGATGTTATAATTGGACTGGTCGGTGAAATTTTTGGGCGAGAAGAGGCCGGCCCAGGTTTCGAACAGCAGAGCGGCGCGGCTGTCGGGTTCGAACCGATGGTCCCAGCCGTTGAGCAATGTCGTGGCCGCCTGCACATCGGTATCGTTCGAACCTGCGGCCGCTGCCAACAGGTCGGGCAGTATCCGTTCCGCCATCAGCGACGTCGTGTTCAACTTGCGCGTCACGAAATCATCGAAGCTGATCTTGGGCGACTGCGTCATCAGCTTGACCGACATCTGCGCGCGCTGGCTCACCGGTCCGACGGGCGCGACATAGGCGGGGAAGCTATTGGGATCGAGTGCGCGCGGCCAGGTCGCGAGCCACGGCGGATCGTTAGCATTTTGCACGAAGCCGCTGGCCGGATCGAGCAGCTTGGGCATGTCGTCATAGCTGTGGACATCCTTCCACAGCGTCGCGGACGTGTCGCCCGGCACCGGCGCTGACCAATATTTCAGGTCGCCACTGGCATGTTTGGGCAGCAGGCCGTTGTCGAGATAGAGGATATGGCCTGCCCGATCGGCATAGATGATGTTGAACATCACCACCTGCATCTTGCGCAGCGCCTTTTCGAAGCTGGCCCAATCGCGGGCCTTGCCCATGGCGAGATATTGTTCGAGCACGCCTGGACGATCGAGACCCGCGACCTTGAGCGCGATCTGCGTCTTGCCGTCCGGCAATGTGAACACAGGGCCGTGGACCGTGCTTTTCTGTTCGAAAGTCACGGTTTTCAACGTGCCGTCGGCCTGCTTGACCTTGTAGCTTTTGGTCACGGATTTGAACGGCAGAACCTTGCCGTCGAAGCGATAGCCGTCGCCTTCTGTCGTCAACCTGTAGCTGGTGAAGCCCTGCATCGTGTTGACGGTGTTGGTAAAGCCCAGATCATTGTTGAAGGCAAAACGCAGCACCGGCAGGCCGACCTGGGTTGCGCCGTAGATGGCAAGGCCCGGCGCGCTGATCTGCGCCTCATAATAAGTGAGCTGGCTGGGTGCCCAGGGGAGGTGCGGGTTGGCCAGCAGCATCGCCTTGCCGCTCGCCGATCGTGACGGGGCTACCGCCCAGGCGTTGGACCCGCCCGCTTCGTTGATCGACGGGTCGGCCAGCACTTTGCGGTCCGACGCGATATAGCCAAAATTCATCAGCCGCTGCGCATGGGCGATGATGTCCACGCCCTTGAGCGGCAGGACGACCTTCACCTCCGGCGCGATCTTGTCAGGATGGGCGGCGGCATAGGCATTCACCCCGGCGGCGAAGGCTTCGAGATTCTTCTGCATCTGCGGGGTTTGCCGCTTGAACCACTGGATGGAACGGGCGGGCACATCATTGGCGACCAGCCATTTGTCCTGACTGTCATATTTCTCGCCCCAATATTCGGCGGCGCGGGCGCGGCTTTCGCCGTACATTTTCAGCAGCAGATTGCCGTGGCTTTGTGCCTGGGCATAACCAAAGCCGTAAAAGCCGCCTTCCTCGGTTTTGGCATAGATATGAGGTACGCCGAAGCTGTCCCACAAAATCTCGCCGCCGCCCCATGTGGTGGAAGGGGCAGCGACCGAAGCCGTCATCGCGGAGGAAGCGGCCAGTGCCGCCAGCCAGATTGTCAGGTGGCGCATCGCCATCATGTCTCTCCCGTCGTTGCAGAAAATGCGCCGCCCCCGGCGGGAGCGGCGCGTCCAAAGTGTCGGATCAGAAGGTCAGGCCGACACGGGCATAGTAAAAGCCGCCGGTGAAGCCGATCGGCGAGGTACCCGGATAGAGTCCCTGGCCGAGCGTGGCGCTGACGTCGGTGGGGCGATTTTCGTCAGGATAGACGTTGAACACATTGTTCGCACCGACCGCGACATTGACCAGCGGCGTGATCTGCCAGCTGGCCTCCAGGTCTGTGATCCACTTGGCCCCATAGGCGCGGTCGTTGGGATAGGTGATGACGCCGCCAGCGGTCACGCCATTCTGATAGGATTTGAAGTCGCCGAAGCGGGTCAGCCGCGACGACAGGGTGAAGTCGCCCATCGTGGCAAGATTGCTGATCGACAGCTTGGTGCGCGGCAGGTTGTTGGTCATATTGCTCTGGCGCGCGCGGTCGAACAGGACATAGTCTCCTCCAAGTGCAGCCAGTTCCGCCGGATTGTCGATGATGTTGGTGATCTTGGTCTTGTTATAGTTGAAGCCCAGATTCCATTGCATGTTCACCGTGTCGAGCAGGCTGTGCTTGTAGGACGCCACGACGTCGATGCCGCGGGTGCGGGTGTCGATGGCGTTGGTATAATATTGCGCCGACAGGGTTTGCGCTTCGGCCGCCGGGACGCCAGCCGCGATCAGGATGTTGGAAATCGCCGTGCCGGTCAGCGTGCTGGTGATGGTGATGCGGTCATCGACGTTGATCTGATAGGCGTCGATCGTCAGGTTAAAATTGGGCAAGGGCGTCAGCACGATACCGCCCGAAATGTTGAAGGACTTTTCCGGTTGCAGCGGCTTGGCCCCCAGAGCGATCGCCGCGGGATCATCGACCGCAAGCGTCTTGATCTGCACCAGAACGTTGTTCACGCCATTGACAGTACGGAACTGATTGGTCGTCTGCGTATAGATTTGCTGCGCTACCGCTGGCGCGCGGAAGCCGGTGTTGGCCGCAGCCCGCAGCGCGATCCATGGTGCGATGGCATAGCGACCATTGACCTTCCAGATCAGCGTATTGCCGCTGCCATCATCATAATGTTCAAAGCGCGCGGCTCCGCCGATGGTGATGTCCTTGCTGGGATCCCACGCAACGTCGGCATAGACGGAATAGTTGTCGCGCGACATATAGGAAGCGTCGCCCGGCTGGAAACCGGCGGAGCTTTGCGCGCCTGGCGTCATGCCCCGAATGATGGCAGGACCGACGGCATAGCTGGCCGGATCGCCCGCAAAGGTCTGGTAGCGTTCGTGACGTTGCTGCGCGCCTGCCGACACCTGAAGATTGCCGCCGCCCACATCATAGCCGCGCGTCAGGTCCAGCGAGGTGACGAATTCCGACGATTTGAGCGTGCCGATATAGAATTCGGTCGGGCTGAGGATGCCCAGCGACGGATTGAGCGTACCCTCCGACGACTGGCGGGCGCGGTTGCGGCCATAGCCGGTGGAAAAATCCCAGTCCCAGCCGGACAATTCGCCCTTGGCACCGACGGTGAATTCAAAATCTTCCTCGTCGATCATGATATGGGGGCGATAGCCGTTGGGATAGACGGCCATGACATTGTTGATGTCCTTGGGATAGCGATAGCTGTACCACAAGTCCGACCGCCGCTGGCTGTAAGTGCCAAAGGCGTAGAGCTGGACGCCGCCCAGATCATAGCCCGCATTGAGCGCGGTATTGATGCTGCGCGATGGCATGACGCCGAAGCTTTTGGTTACGATCCGTTCGGTGCCCACAGCCGCCGCATCGCGTGGATCAAGCTGACCGTCGACCAGAGGATAGAGGCAGGTCGTGGTCACCGCGACCGAACAGTCGGCCAGCGGCAGCGCCCGGTTCGACATTTGCTGTTTCTTGAGGTTGAGCGACAGGTTGGCAAAGCCGTCCTCGCCCAGCTTCATGCCGAAGTTCAGGTCGGCCTGATAGAGTTCGCCATCGGACCGGTCGAAATTCTGGCCCGCGGTGAAATTGGCGACGCCGCCCTTTGCGTCATCCTTGAGGATGATGTTGATGACGCCCGCAATGGCATCCGACCCATATTGCGCCGCCGCGCCATCGCGCAGCACTTCGATATGATCGACCGCAGAGGTCGGGATCATGTCAAGATCAGCCGGGACCGAGCCATTATAGAGCGCCGACACGGCATTGATCAGCGACGTCTTGTGTCGGCGCTTGCCGTTGACCAGGATCAGCGCCTGATCGGGATTGAGGCCGCGCAGGCCGCCGGTCGCGATGACGGTGGAGGTGGCTCCCCCCGCGCGCACCGGCAGGTTGAAGGACGGCACCAGCGTGTTGAGTGCCTGAAACACACCGGCCTTTCCGGTACGGGTCAGATCGGCACCCGAAATGACGTCGATCGGCGTCGGGCTGTCGGTGACCGTGCGCGCCTGGCCGCGCGATCCGGTCACGACGATGGCGGCGCCGGTCGGTTCTTCATTTGCGGCGCTGCTGCCCTGCGGCAAGGCGCTGGCCTGCATCGCGAACGGCAGCGCGGTCACGCCAAGGCTGGCGACTTCGACCGGGCGTCCTTTCGCCGCTGGCGTGCTGAGCGACAAGGCGATGACATTGTTGTTCGACAGGGTGATTTTGAGGCCCGATCCGGCGATCAGCCGTTGCAGGGCGACATCGGGCACCATCTTGCCATTGACCGACTGGGCGTGGAGACCGGCCACCTGGTCATAAGGAAAAAGAAGCTGAAGGCCCGATTGCTTGGCAAACAGCGTCAGCGCCGTCTGCATCGACTGAGCCGGGATCTTGAACTTGGCTGGCTCTGCGGCAGCCGCGGACTGGACACCAAGCGCAACCAACGTTGCAACGGCGCATAAAGAAACGTTCCGAAAATTACGCGACATCATATCCCCCATGAAATGATTGGCCCGTCAAATTATTTGGCCGTCGGTGGTGGATACGGACGCCGATCGCGTTTCTGCTAATGAGGCCAAAAAATATCTCATCTTTGTATCGAGGCCTATGCCGGACGTACCGGCCCGTCCCGATACAGCGACATTATGGGATCGCCGGAGAGGGGGGTGATGAGCATAAGGGGAAGCGCGTGGACGTGGAGTCGATCAGGGCGAGGCTGGATTGGTTCAAGCAGGCCGTTCTGCCCTATGAAGGTGCGCTGCGATCCAGATTGCGCCGCGTCGTGTCCTACAGGCAGGACGTCGACGATATCGTGGCCGAGTGCATGGCGCGGGCCTATGCCAATGGCGACATCCATCGTACCCATAGCGGCAAGGCATTCCTCTTCCAGATTGCCCGGAACCTGCTCATCGACGAAGCGCGGCGCGAAAAAATCGTGTCGCTCGAACTGGTGGCCGAACTGGATGCGTTTCAGACTGACAATTCGACCGAGGAGGCCTTACATGCGCGCGATGAACTGCGGCATCTCCAGGCCATTCTCGACACGCTACCCACGCAATGCAGGCGCGCCTTCATCCTGCGCCGCGTTCACGAGAAATCGGTCAGGGAGATAGCAGAGGAGATGGGTCTGTCCGTCTTTACTGTGGACAAGCATTTGACGCGCGCGGCTGTGAAGATAATGCAGGCCATCGGGCAGTTTGAGGGTTCGGGATTTGGTTGGTCGCTACAGAAGCGCGCAGGACATGCAGGCGATCGAGGCCGAAGCGGCGCGTCTGTATCTTAAGGCGCGTGCGAGCGAGTCAACGGACGACTGGAATATCGCCTATGCCTGGGTCGCGCAGGATTCCGCGCACGGCTTTGCCTTTGCCAAGGCGGAGGCGGGATGGGAACTGAGCAAGCGGCTGAGCGAGTTGCCGGCCGGAACGCGCGACAATGACCTGTACGGCGACGAACCGGATATTGAAGATGCGCTGCCGGACCAACCTGTTGCACAGGAAAATCGGCCGTTCATCAGCCGACGTGGCCTGTTGATCGGCCTGGCAACGGCCGCGGCGGCGGTCGGTGCCGCCTCCACGGTCGCGCTGCGCCTGCTGGGCACGGTCGATCGCTATCGCACTGCCCTGGGGGAAGCCCGCACGGTGCGACTGGCCGATGGTTCGCTCATCCACCTCAATACCAATAGTTCGGTCGAGGTCGCGTTGCGCGACGATATCCGGTCCATCACCCTGTTGAAGGGGGAGGCGCAGTTCGATGTCGCCCATGATGCCAAACGGCCCTTCATCGTGAACGCCGATGGCACTCTGGTGCGCGCGATCGGCACGATGTTCAACGTGCGTCTGCGCGCCGATGTCACCGAATTGACGGTGATCGAGGGGATAGTGGCGGTCCGCAACGGCGATTCCGCCGTTCGCCGGATCGAGAGCGGGCGAAGCGCGGCGGTGCGCAGCGGCAGCATCGCTGTCACCCATCTGGAGCCAGCCAAGATCAAGCAGCGTATCGCCTGGCAGGACGGCATGGTCGAATTTGACGGTGACACGCTGGCCCAGGCTGTGGAGGAATTTAATCGCTATCGCGCCACGCCGCTGGTGATTGGTGATCCCGCCATCGCCAGCCTGCGGGTGGGCGGTGCCTTCCGTCTCGACCGGTCGCAGGATTTCGTCGATGCGCTGGAAAGCGGCTTTGGCGTTCGTGCCGTTCCGGGCAGCGACAAATCAATAATATTGGTTTCCGCCGAAGGCAGTTAGCAGAACCGCGTGGGCCGTCCGTATCAACGGGGATGGAACATGTTTCGTCTCTCTCCCCGTCCAGCCTATCACGCCAGGATCGTATGCGATCCATCCTGGGCGGGTCGATCGGCAATCTGATCGAATGGTATGACTGGTATGTCTATTCCGCCTTCACCCTGTATTTTGCGCCGGTATTTTTCCCGTCCGACGACAGTACCGCGCAACTGCTGAACGCAGCGGCGATCTTTGCGGTCGGCTTTCTGATGCGGCCGATCGGTGCCTGGGTGATGGGCATCTATGCCGATCGCAAGGGCCGCAAGGCGGGCCTGACCCTGTCTGTGATGCTGATGGCGGGCGGGTCGTTGATGATCGCGGCGATCCCCGGCTATGCCACGATCGGCGTCGGCGCACCCGCGCTGCTGCTGCTGGCGCGTCTGATGCAGGGGCTGTCGATCGGCGGCGAATATGGTGCCAGCGCGACCTATCTGTCGGAAATGGCGCAGCGCGACCAGCGCGGCTTCTTTTCCAGCTTTCAATATGTGACGCTGATCGCTGGCCAGTTGCTGGCGCTGTGCGTACTGCTTTTGCTGCAATTGTTCCTGACCGAACATCAGCTGGAAAGCTGGGGCTGGCGCGTGCCGTTCGTCATTGGCGGGTTGATGGCGGTAGGCGTATATCGTCTGCGCCGCGGGCTGAAGGAAACCGAATCCTTCGAGCAGAGCGCGGCGGTCAAGGAGCTGCCGAAATCCAGCGGATTGAACCTGATCCGCCAGCACCCCCGCGAAGTGCTGCTCGTCATGGCTTTGACCGCCGGGGGCACGCTCGCTTTCTATGCCTATAGCACCTATATGCAGAAATTCCTGGTCAACAGCGCAGGCTTTGGCCGCCAGACCGCAACTGCCATCATGGCTTCGGCGCTGTTTGTCTACATGCTGCTGCAACCGCTTGCGGGATGGCTGTCCGACCGGATCGGCCGCAAGCCCTTGCTGATCGGCTTTGGCGTCAGCGGCGTCCTGTTTACCACCGCGATCTTCACCGCGCTGGAAAGCGTGACATCCTCCTTCGGTGCCTTCCTGCTGGTGCTGGCCGGCCTTGTGATCGTCACCGGCTATACCTCGATCAACGCCATCGTGAAGGCGGAGCTGTTCCCGGCCAATATCCGGGCATTGGGGGTCGCGCTTCCCTATGCACTCGCCAACACGCTGTTTGGCGGGACCGCCGAATATGCCGCGCTCTGGATGAAGCAGACCGGGATGGAGAGCGGCTTCTACTGGTACGTCACCGCCATGATCGCGGTGTCGCTGATCGTCTATCTGCGCATGCCCGACACACGCAAAACCAGCCAAATCTGACCTATAGGGAAACAAGCCGATGCCATCGTTGAACCGGACGCTTTGCCATATCCTGCCGCTGATGCTGCTGTGCCAGCCCGCGATCGCACAGGACGCCCCACCGCCCGCCGATCCGGCCTTCACATCCGTTCAGCCAGAAGATTTCGCGATTGCCGGATCTTTGTCCAACAGTTGGGCCGATTTTGACAATGACGGCGATCTCGACCTTGCCGTGTCGTTGAAGGGCGGCAATATTCGCCTCTATCGCAACGATAATGGCAGGTTCGTCAATGTCGGGCCGCAACTTGGGCTGCCGACGTCTGGCCCGGAAATGCGCGGCGTCGCCTGGGGCGATTATGACGGCGACGGCTGGGTCGATCTGCTGGGCGGGGCGACGATGCCGGGCGAACTGAGCCTGGTTTTCCACAATGAAGGCGGCAGGACATTCACCAATGTCGCCCCCGAACTGGGCCTGACCATTCCCGGTCGTTCGGCGCGCCAGACGAGTTGGGTCGATTTTGACAATGACGGCGATCTGGATGTCTATGCGGCCGATCGCATCGGCCCTAACAGCCTGTATCGCAACGACGGCGGCAAATTCGTGCAGGTTTCTGTGGGGACGGGTGTGTCGGATCCCCGCCCCACGGTCGGGGCGTGCTGGTTCGACTATAATCGCGACGGCTTTCTGGACGTTTTCCTGGCCAACCAGTCTGGCATGACGGATGCGTTGTGGCGCAACAATGGTGATGGCAGCTTCACCGATGTCGCCCCCGCCCTTGGCCTGGACAGCGCAGGCCGGACCAAGGAGGAGGGCGGGGTTGGCTGCGCCGTGGGCGACTATGACAATGACGGCTTTCTGGACCTGTTCGTGCCCAGCTATGGCGTCAACGCGCTCTATCATAATGAAGGCGATGCCAGCTTTACCAATGTTGCCAAAGAGATGGGCGTGGGGATTGATAACCACGCGGTCGGCGCGGTGTGGGGCGATTATGACAATGACGGCTATCTCGACCTCTATGTCACCTCCTATTACGGTCCGCGCGACCAGCAGAAGCCCAAGAACAGCCTGCTCCATAATGAAGGCGGCAAGGGTTTTCGCCAGGTCCTGACCGAAGCATCGAAGCTCAATGTCGGCGACCATGGCGTGCAGTGGGTGGATTATGATCGCGACGGTGCGCTCGACCTGTCGATCATGCGCGGCTACACCAGCCAGGGCGGGCATTTCCTGTTCCACAATGATCTGGACCGCGCGGCGGCCAAGCGCAGCCTGTCGGTTACGCTGCTCGACGCGAAGGGGCGTTTCACCAAAATGGGCGCAGAAGTGCGGCTCTATGACAAGGCTGGCAAGATATTGGCGACGCGGCAGCTTTCGACTGGCGATGGGTATAATTCGGAAAATGCCGCACCGATGCATTTCGGGCTGAAGTCTATGGATGCGGTCAAAGTCGAAGTCTCCTGGATGAGCGCGAATGGGAGAAAGATCCAAGGCTTGGCCAATGTGAAGCCGTACCGCTATTTGGGGCACTCGCTTTTGATCAAGGAGCAGTGACTCCTGTTGGTTATGAAGGGCGATGTCTAATCTAGCATCGCCCCTCCTCCCCCAAAAGGACAAGCACGGCCAAGCAGATGTCCCGGATTCCGTGATATCAAAGTCGTTTTTGAGCGACCGATTTGGGTCGACTGCGACCGGAAGCGAACGCGGAGTCGTGGGACTTTTCGTAAGCGCTAAAACACCCCCACTCGGCGGTATTCAGGCGGCCTGATCGATAATGGCGCTGGCGGCGGCGCGACTATCTACCCAGTTGTAGGGGAGCAGATCATCGATCGGATCTGCATCGCCGCGCAGGATGATGCGGGCGAGGACATCGGTGAGATAGGCCTGGGGGTTGATGCCGCCCAGCTTGCAGGTTTCGATGAGGCTGGCGAAGGTCGCCCAGTTTTCGGCCCCCAGGTCATGACCTGTGAACAGGGCATTTTTACGCTGGAGGGTAAGCGGCCTGATTGATCGCTCGACGGTGTTGTTGTCCAGCTCGATCCGCCCATCCTTAAGGAAGCGGACGAGGCCTTTCCAGTGGTTGAGGGTGTAGCCGATGGCCTCGGCCGTATTGGAGCTTCGGGGCAGCTTGGGCAGCATCTCCTCGAGCGAGGGGCGCATGTCCGCGATAATCGAAGCGGATTCAACCTGGCGGATCGCCAACCTGTGTTCGGGGCTGGAACCTCGGATACGCGCCTCGATCTTGTAGAGGCTGGCGATCCGCCGCAGCGCCTCATCGGCGACCGGAGCGTTGCCACCCTTGGCATCGTCAAAGAAGCCACGCCTGACATGAGCCCAGCAGAAGGCGAGCGTTCCCGAGCCGCCTTTACGGTCCGGCGCTTCGATATGCTTATAGGCACCATAGCCGTCGCATTGGACGATGCCGGTGAAGTCGCCAAGCAACCTTTCCGCCCAGACTTTCCCGCGACCCGGCATGTAGGTGTAGACGACCGCCGGTGGATCGGTGCCGCCATGCGCGCCATCATCACGAGCGATCGCCCAGAGATATCCCGTCTTCACCTTGCCGGTGCCGGGCGCCAGGACCTTGGCGGTGGTCTCATCGACGAACAACCTGGCGCTCGTCAGGAGGTCAGCTTTCATCCGGCCGGTCAGGCGCCCGAGCCAGCCCGCGGCTCGACCCGCCCAGTTGCACATGGTTCCCCGGTCGACCTCGATACCTTGACGCACAAGCGCCTGCGCCTGGCGATAGAAGGGCATGTGATCGGCATATTTCTTGACGAGGACGTCGGCGATCAGCGCCTCGGTGGGCAGGCCGCCTGGCACCACATGCTTAGGCGCGGGCGCCTGGAACACCCCCTCGCTGCATGCGCGGCACGCCATTCGCGGTCGGGACGTGACGATCACGCGATACTGGACCGGGATCACATCAAGCCGGCTCGATATGTCGCTGTCTATGTAGTGTAGCGTGCCTCCGCAGCAGGGGCATTCCTTCTCGTCTGGAAGGATCACTTCCTCAACGCGGGTCAGATGCGCCGGCAGCGACCCCCGCGCTGTCCCGCTTTCCCTTCGTGCCCGTTCCTTCTTGTGGCCTGCTGCCTGCTCACCAAGCGCCTCCAGTTCAGCACGGGCGACGTCGAGATCATCGAAGGCAAGCGCCAGCTGATCTTCGCTCAGCTTCTCTGACCGTTTCCCGAATGTCGTGCGAGTGATCTGGTCGATGATATGCTGCATCCGAGCTTCACGCTCGAGGCCGGCCATGACCATCGCCTTGGGGTCAGCGCTATCCCGCCATCGGCCAGAGCTGGCGGCGCGCCTGGGGCGAGGTGATCCCGTTTTTTGCGTTCCCCGACGAGGTCCGCCGGATCATCTACACCACGAACGCGATCGAAGCTTTGAACTCGAAGCTCAGGCGGGCTGTCAGGGCCAGGGGACACTTCCCAAGCGACGAGGCCGCCACCAAGCTGCTCTATCTGATCTTGAATCGGTCGGAGAAAGAGTGGAAGATGCCATCACGTGAGTGGACCATGGCGAAGGCGCAATTTGCCGTGATCTTCGGCGAACGTTTCATCAGAGCCATGGCGGCCTGATGATCAACCGCCCGCCCGCACACGGAAATCCTGACAGTCCCCGAACGGCACACGCGAAATGAATATGTTCCGACGATTTACCTAGAGCCGACGGCACGCCGCGAGGATTGATCGATCACGATCCTAAGGCCCCCCCGCTCAAGCGGGTGGGATCGCTCGGACAGCATAAAAGCGCACTCTAATTTTGATTTCGTCGTCAGATTGGCAAGAATGATCAAATCTGTAGACTGACCCCAAAGCTCATCTCTGGAGACTCCAAATGCCCCGCGTAGCGCTTTATGCCCGCTATTCCGACGATAAGCAGAGCCCTGCATCGATCGACGATCAGTTTTTGATATGCCGTGAACAGGCAGCGCGCGAAGGCTGGCGGATTGTCGCCAATTACAAAGATGCCGCGATATCGGGCGCGAGCGTCATTCTCCGTCCGGGCATCCAGTCACTTTTGCACGATGCGCAGATGGGGCGCTTCGACATTCTGCTGGCCGAGGCGCTGGATCGGGTGTCGCGCGACCAGGCCGACGTCGCCACGCTCTACAAGAATCTCCAGTTCGCCGGCGTGAAGATCGTCACCCTGGCAGAGGGTGAAGTTTCCGAATTGCATGTCGGCCTCAAGGGCACGATGAACGCGCTGTTCCTCAAGGATCTTGCGAAGAAGACCCATCGCGGTCTGCGCGGCCGCGTCGAGAAGGGCAAATCCGGGGGCGGGCTTTGCTTTGGCTACGACGTCGTGCGGCGCTTCTCCAGCGAAGGCGAACCGGTCCACGGTGAGCGGAGCATCAACGCTGCGGAGGCGGAGGTCATTCGCCAGGTTTTTCGACAGTTCGCCAACGGGCTCAGCCCGCATGTAATTGCCTGCCGGCTCAACGATGCGGGCATTCCAGCCCCGACGGGCAAGCTGTGGACATCGACCACGATCCGCGGCCACGCCAAGCGCGGCACGGGCCTCCTCAACAACGAGCTTTATATCGGCAAACTTGTCTGGAACCGGCTGCGCTATCTGAAGAACCCGCAAACCGGCAAGCGTGTCTCCCGCATCAATCCCAAATCCGAATGGATTGTGACCGAGGTTCCTGACCTGCGGATCGTGGATGAAGATCTCTGGCAGGCTGTGAAGGCGAGGCAGGAGAATATCGCGATCCAATATGCCGACAACATCGAGGCAACTCGCTCCGCCCAGTCAGCTCTTAATCGGACGCATCGCCCGAAAAGTCTCCTTTCCGGCCTGGTCTACTGCGGCTGCTGCGGCGGTCCTTATTCCCTTCGCGGGCAGGGGCGGTTTGCCTGTTCGAACCATGTTGATACGAAAAGCTGCTCGAACGGGCATAGCATCACGCGCGACAAGCTGGAAGCGCGCGTCCTTGATGGCCTGCGCGATCGCATGATGACCCCCGATATCGCAGCAGAGGCCATTCGGACCTTTGTCGAGGAGAGCAACCGCATCAACCATCAGCGCCGTGCGTCAGAAAGTGCTGATCGAACCGACCTGCAGAAAGTCCTCAAAGCGATCAAGGGGGTCGTCAAGCTGGTGGAAGAAGGCAAAGGCACACGCACGCTTGTCGATCATCTGCTGGAGTTGGAAGCGCAGGAGGATGCGATCCGCGCCCGGCTCGCTGCGGCCCCGGCTGACGTGCCGGACATCCATCCCAACATCTCCGAGATTTATCGGCGCAAAGTCGAGCGATTGACGCACGCACTATCGCAGCCGGAAGAGCGCCAGGAAGCCGCCGATGCGTTGCGGGCGCTGATCGAGCGGATCGAGCTTACGCCCGGCGCGAAGCGCGGTGAGGTCAACGCGATGCTCTACGGCGAGTTTGGCAGGATCCTGGAGTGGATCGAACAGCGTCGACTGGCCGAGAATGCACAAAGCCCCGGCGCTTTTGCGTCGGGGCTTTGTGGAATGTCGGTTTCGGTGGTTGCGGGAGTAGGATTTGAACCTACGACCTTCAGGTTATGAGCCTGACGAGC
>NZ_JBMDKQ010000024.1:0-55280 GCF_057809795.1 Sphingobium sp. FG125 | reverse complement strand
CCCCCCCCCCCCCCCCCCCCACGGAGGTGGGGGATTATATCCGTCCTAAGGCTGCGCCAGTTGCCCCTTGAGCGCGTCGATGCGGTCATTCTGGCTGTCGACGATGGCGAGTGCAGTGGTGCGGGCGGTGTCGAGGGCGTCGAGGCCGCCATTTTCCTTGCCGTCGGCGATGGCGCTGGTGCGATCGACATAGAGGGTGTCGAGGCTGGCGAGGGCGGAGACGCTGTCGTTGCGCGCGGTTTCCAGCGTGCTGATGGCGACCTGGGCGGCAACCCAGGCGTCGCTGGATACCGATGATCCCGACGCGGCGCGGGCGGCTTTTTCGGCTGTGGCGTAGGCCGCGTCAAAGCCGGTGCGGCCCTTTTCCGACTGGGCGGTGAAGCGGCTGATCTGCTCGGCCAGCCTGGCGTCGACGGCGACCGGGGCGGGGGGCGGGGTGGCTTCGGCGACCGGGGCGCTCTCGATCGGGCGCTTGGCGAGCGAGGGATAGCTCAGCTGCGCGCCGGTGCAGCCGGACAGGAGCAGGGCGAGATAGGGGAGCAGCCGACGGGTCATCATGAGCCTGCATCTAGGGCGCGATGTGGCGGGGCGCAATGGCCCCGCCCTACGTTATCCGCCCACTTTCATCCGCGCGGGAGGGCGGCGGCGGCGCGGGCGAGTTCCTCGATCTTGGCGCCATCGACCGGACCCTTGGGCACGACCCAGCTGCCGCCGACGCATTTGATGAAGGGTTGGGCCAGCCATTCCGGGGCGCTTTTGAGCGTAATGCCGCCGGTGGGGCAGAAGCGGGCGGTGTGGAGCGGGGCGGCGAGGGCTTTGAGCGCTGGCAGGCCGCCCGATGTTTCGGCGGGGAAGAATTTGAAATGGGTAAGGCCCATGTCCATGCCGCGCATGATGTCGCCCGCCGTGGCGGTGCCGGGCAGGAAGGGGATTTTGGCGGCAATCGCGGCCTTGCCCAATGGCTTGGTGAGGCCGGGGCTGACGATGAAGCGGGCGCCTGCCTCCATCGCGGCGTCGAGCTGTTCGGGGTTGAGGACGGTGCCTGCGCCGACGACCGCCCCTTCGACCTGGCTCATTTCGCGGATCACGTCGAGCGCGGCGGGGGTGCGCAGCGTGACTTCGAGCGCGGGCAGGCCACCGGCGACGAGGGCGCGGGCGATGGTGAGGGCGTCCTCGACCCGGTCGACCACCAGCACCGGGATCACCGGGGCGAGGTCCATCACTTTTTCGACGGTCAATTTGCTCATGCTTCTTGCTCCCTGTAGGCGGCGGCGGCCCCGAACAGGCCGATCTCGTCATGGATGGCCATACGGATCGGGACGGACGCCATCAGGCTTTCGAACCGGCCCTTGGCCTTGAAACGGGTGTGGAAACCGCTGTGCGGCAGGAAATCGCGCATCCGCTGGGTCAAGCCACCGGCCAGCACCACCGCATGGGGACCATGGGCCAGCGCGAGATCGCCTGCGACCGATCCGTAGCAGAGGCAGAAGCGTTCGAGCGCGGCGCGGGCGAAGGGATCGCTGCCGTCGAGCGCGGCCTGCCACAATTCGGGGTCTTCCATCAGCATGACCCGGTCATGGCCGATGGTCGCCATCGCCTTGTAGATATAATTGAGGCCAGGCCCGGACACGATCCGCTCGGTCGAGACGCGCAGGAATTTGTCGCGCAGATAGGCGAGGATCTTTTCCTCCAACTGGTCGAGCGGGGCGAAGTCGAGATGGCCGCCTTCGGTCGCGATGACATGGGGATGGCCATTGTCATAGGCGATCATCGCCACGCCAAGCCCGGTGCCGGGACCAAGGATGGTGACGCCGCCGTCGCGGGGGAAGGGGCGGTCCTCGCCGAACAGCAGGGGGAGATTTTCGTCGGGCAGGCGCGAGACGGCATGGGCGACCGCCTCGAAATCATTGACCAGCTTGACGGTGCGGACGCCCAGATCGTCGGCCAGCGTATCGGCGCGGATGACCCAGCTGGAGTTGGTCAGCTTGATGACTTCGCGCCCGATGGCGGTGGCGAAGGCGATCGAGACGGCGTCGGGCAGGTCGCCTTCGCCGCTTGCGGCGTCGTCTTCGACAAAAGCGGTCCAGCAGGCTTGCAGGCTGGGATAGTCGGCGACCTTATATTTGCGCACGGTGCCGAGCGTCGGCACGCCGCGATCGTCGAGCGAGGCGCGCGCGAAGCGGGCATTGGTGCCGCCAATGTCGGCGGCGATGATATGGGTCATGGTCAGGCGCCTCAAAACATATTCTTGTTGTTGTTGTTTCCGCCAACGGCTGAAACCGCGAGATCGGGAGATGGGTCCCCGCTTTCGCGGGGATGACGGAGGTGAGGGGTTAAAGCTCGGCTTCCATGGCGGCGAGGAGGGGGGAGGCACCCTGTTCGGCCAGGTCGCTATGATGGCGGAACAGGGCGAAAAGTTCGCGGCCTGTATCATAGGGCGGGGGCGGGGCGGCAGGGATGTCGCGGGCGTCCCAGATGGCGGCATCGACCAGCGCGTCGATGGTGCCGCTCTGGGCGCAGACGCGGACGAGATCGCCATCGCGCAGCTTGCCGATGGGGCCACCGCCCAGCGCTTCGGGCGACAGGTGGATGGCGGCGGGTACTTTGCCGGATGCGCCGGACATGCGGCCGTCGGTCACCAGCGCGACCTTGAAGCCGCGATCCTGTAGCACGCCGAGCGCGGGGGTCAGCTTGTGCAGTTCGGGCATCCCGTTGGCCTTTGGTCCCTGGAAGCGGACGACGACGACGACGTCGCGTTCCAGTTCGCCCGCCTTGAAGGCGCGCAGGACATCGTCCTGATCGTGGAATACCGCGGCGGGCGCCTCGATAGTCCAGAGCGCGGGGTCGACGGCGCTGACCTTCATGACGCAACGGCCCAAATTGCCCGCCAGCAGCTTCATGCCGCCATCGGCGCTGAACGGGTTGGAGACGGGGCGGAGCATATTGTCGTCGCGTGAGGCGGGAACATCGCGCCATTGCAGCGCGTCATTTTCCAGCACCGGTTCCTTGCCATAATCGGTGAGGTCGCCGCGCGCGACGGTCATGATGTCGCGGTGGAGCAGGCCGCTGTCGAGCAGCTCGCGGATGATATAGCTCATGCCGCCAGCGGCGTGAAAATGGTTCACGTCGCCGGAGCCATTGGGATAGACGCGGGCGAGCAGCGGGACGGCATCGGAGATTTCGGCGAAATCGGTCCAGTCGATGCTGATCCCGGCGGCGCGGGCGATGGCGGGCAGATGGATGGCGTGATTGGTCGATCCGCCGGTGGCCATCAGGCCGATGATGGCGTTGACGATCGCCTTTTCATCGACGCAATGGCCGAGCGGGCGGTAGTCATCGCCGTCCCAGCCGATGCTGGCGAGGCGGTGGGTGGCGGCGCGGGTCAGTTCCTGGCGCAGCTTCGTGCCGGGGTTGACGAAGGCGGCGGCGGGCATGTGAAGGCCCATCACTTCCATCATCATCTGGTTGGAGTTGGCGGTGCCGTAGAAGGTGCAGGTGCCAGCGCCATGATAGCTGGCGCTTTCGGATTCGAGCAGTTCATCCTTGCCCACCTTGCCTTCGGCATAAAGCTGGCGGATGCGGACCTTTTCCTTGTTGGCGAGGCCCGACGGCATCGGGCCTGCGGGGATGAGGATGGTCGGCAGATGGCCAAAGCGCAGCGCGCCCATCAGCAGGCCGGGCACGATCTTGTCGCAAATGCCCAGCAACGCGACGCCTTCGAACATGGCGTGGGAGAGGGAGATGGCGGTGGAGAGCGCGATCGTGTCGCGGCTGAAGAGGGAGAGGTCCATGCCCGCCTGCCCCTGGGTCACGCCGTCGCACATGGCGGGGACGCCGCCCGCGACCTGTGCCGTTGCGCCGACTTCGCGGGCAGCGAGCTTGATCGCTTCGGGATAGCGGCCATAGGGCTGATGCGCGGACAGCATGTCATTATAGGCGGTGACGATGCCGATATTCATGGCCGCGCCGGTGCGGATGACCGGCTTGTCCTCACCACTCGCGGCGAAGGCATGGGCGAGGTTGCCGCAGCTCAGCTGATCACGATTGGTGCCTGCGTCCCGGCCCCGTTCGATGAGGTCGAGATAGTGGCGGCGGCTTTTGGCGCTGCGCGCGACGATGCGCTCCGTCACCTTGGCGATGGTGGGATTGAGGTCAGTCATGCCAGCTGGCTCCGTCACGTTCGATAAGGGCAATGGCCGAGGATGGACCCCAGTTGCCGGAAGAATAGGGGGCAGGCTTCATATTGGCTTCCTTCCACCCGTCGATGATCGAGTCGATAAACGCCCATTGTGCCTCCACCTCGTCACGGCGGACGAACAGGGTGGCGTCACCGGCCAGCAGGTCGAGGATCAGCCGTTCATAGGCGATGCGGCGACGCTGCCCGGCAAAGGCGGCGGTGAGCGACACGTCGAGCGTCACTTCGTCCAGATGCACCTGCCGTTCAAGGCCGGGCCGTTTCGACATGATGGTCAGGCGGATATATTCTTCGGGCTGGAGGCGGATGATGAGCGTGTTGGATTCAAGGCCCGATCCATGGCCGTCGCGACCGAAGATGCTGTGTCGCACCGGCTTGAACTGGATCATGATTTCGGACTGGCGCGCGGGCATCCGCTTGCCGGTGCGCAGGTAGAAGGGAACGCCCTGCCAGCGCCAATTGTCGATATGCGCCTTGATCGCGACAAAGGTTTCGGTGGTCGATGGCTGGCCCAGTTCATCGGCATAGCCGGTGACGATTTTTCCGCCGACAGCGCCCGGCGTATATTGGCCGCGCACGCTGTGGGTCTTGACCGTTTCGGCGGTCATCGGGCGGAGCGAGCGAAGTGCCTTCACCTTTTCATCGCGCACCGACGTGGGGTCCATGCGGGCGGGCGGTTCCATCGCGATGATCGAGAGGATCTGGAGCATATGGTTCTGCACCATGTCGCGCAGCGCGCCGACGCCGTCATAATAGGAGACGCGGCCTTCCAGCCCCACGGTTTCACCCACCGTGATCTGGACATGATCAATGCCGGTGGCGTTCCACAATGGTTCGAACATCAGATTGCCGAAGCGCAGCGCCAGCAGGTTCTGGACGGTTTCCTTGCCCAGATAATGATCGACGCGGAAAATCTGATCCTCGGCGAACAGCGCGCCGATGCCGTCATTGACCTGTTTGGAGGAAGCGAGATCCTTGCCGATCGGCTTTTCCATCGCGATCCGGGTGAGCGGGGTGATGAGGCCCGCGTCGGCCAGACCCTGCGCGGTGGGGGCGAACAGGGAGGGCGGGGTGGAGAGATAGACCGAGAGGCCGCGCTCCAGCCGCCCGTCGATCCGTTCGGCGAGCGCTGCGAACTGGACGGCGTTGCCTGCCTCGACCGGCTGATAGCAGATCATGGTGCGGAAGGTGGCGGCGACTTGCGGGTCGTAGCGGTCGGCGGCCAGGAATTGACGCAGCGCCGCGTCGACATCGTCGCGGAAGGCATCATCGTCCATGTCCGACCGGCCAGAGGCGACGATCAGAAAGTCGTCGGGCAGCAGCCCGTCCGACAGGAGATTGTAGAGCGAGGGGAAGATCATGCGCCGCGCAAGATCACCGGTGGCGCCGAATAACAGGAACGTAGCAGACGATTCGGTCAAAGGATGGTCCTTCTCCGTTGAACATATCTATATCTGCACGATGACGCCCTTATAGCGCACGCGGATGATAGCGCAAGGAGGCTATAGCGCCGACGGCCATGCTGCAACGGCTCTGCTGTGATGCAGCGAAAATCGGACGTTGTGGGCGTGATAAGCGATGAATGTGGCGCGGACTGATTTTCGGCTGGACGGGGGAGCCGGATTTTGTCATTTGGCGGCACCCAGGCCGTGCGGGCGTGGTGAAACTGGTAGACGCGCCGGACTCAAAATCCGGTTCCGCAAGGAGTGTCGGTTCGATTCCGACCGCCCGCACCACTTTTGATTGGCCAGACTCCGCTTCTGTCATTGCGTTCAGATCAATGTGCATCCTCCCCTGTAAGGCGAGGTGGATGGCCGAAGGCCAGCCGGAGGGGTGTCGCCCTCACGATGGGGTGACACCCCTCCACCACTGGCTACGCCAGCGGTCCCCCTCCCCTTGCAGGGGAGGATTTCAGAGCGTCAACGCCCGCCTTGAGCCTGAAACCATGGCACCATCCGGGCGATGGCGTCCTCTACGCGGTCGGTGGAGACGGCGAAGCTGAAGCGGATGAAATGGTGGCCTTCGACCGGATCGAAATCGATGCCCGGCGCGGTGGCGACGCCGGTGTCCTGGAGCAGGCGGTGGCAGAAGGCGAGGCTGTCGTTGGTCAGGTGGCCGATGTCGGCATAGAGGTAGAAAGCGCCGTCGGGCGGGGCGATGCTGGCGAGGCCCAGGGCTGGCAGGGCGTCGAGCAGCAATTGCCGGTTGCGGCGGTAGGTGGCGACATGGCCGTCCAGTTCGGCACGTTCCTCGAACGCCTGTAGCCCGGCCTGTTGGGCGAGGACGGGGGGCGTGAGGAAGAGATTGCCCATGCGGGCGCGGGCGGCGTCGATCAGCGATGGCGGCACGACGATCCAGCCCAGACGCCAGCCGGCCATGCTGAAATATTTGGAGAAGCTGTTGACGATGATCGCGTCCGGGGCAAATTCCAGCATCGATCGGGCCGGGTCGCCGAAGGACAGGCCGTGATAGATTTCGTCCGAGATGATGGCGATGCCGCGCGCGGCGCAGGTGGCGGCGATGCGGGCGAGTTCTTTCGCCGGGATGATGGTGCCGGTCGGGTTGGCGGGGCTGGCGAGGATCAGGCCGTCAGGCGCGGGATCGAGCGCGGCCAGCGCGTCGGCGCTGATCTGATAGCGTTCCGCCGGGCCGCAGGCGATTTCGAGGGGTTCGAGATAGAGCGCCTTCAATGTGTTGCGATAGGCGACGTAGCCGGGGCGGGCGGTGGCGACCCGTGCGCCCGGCGCGAACAGGCTGGTGAGGGCGAGGACGAGGCCGGGGGATGCGCCGCAGGTGAGCAAGATGCGTTCGGGGTCGATGCTGAGGTCGTAGGCGTCGCGATAGTGGCGGGCGATCCGGTCTTTCAGCGGCTGGCTTTCCCAATAGCCCATAGGGTCGGTGTCCAGCACATGATGCGCCACCGCGATGGCGGCGGCGGGCGCGCCGGTCGAGGGCTGGCCAAATTCCATGTGGAGGATCGAGCGCCCTGCCGCTTCGAGGCGGTGGGCTTGCCGGCTGATGGCGATGGCGTGGAACGGGTCAATGCTGGCGATCATGCTGCCTGCCTAGAGGGGGCGGGGCGTGGCTGCAACCTTGGCCGGTGATGCGGCGTTGGGGTGGGATGGATGAGGCTGTGCTGACAGGGCTGCAATATTATGGCGCGGGGGTGGCGGTGCTGGCGGCGTTGCTGGTGTCGCTCAATATCGGGCGACGGGTGACGGGATGGGCGTTCGTGCTGTTCGTCACCAGTTCGATCGCGCTGATCGCGTGGGGATTTCTGGCGCAGGACAGCGAGGGGATTGGCTGGCAGAATGTCGCCATGCTGGGGATCAATCTGGTCGGGGTGTGGCGATATTTGTTGTCGTCGCACAAGCCGAGGGATTAGCCACCGACGATGAGCCGTACACAGGCATAGGTGGCAGAAAATTGACTGTAACATATGTTTGGTGTAATGCGCTGACGACAGAAGAGGAACCGTCATGCAGAGCTATGTCCCGCCGATCGACGATTATCGTTTTTTGCTGAACGAGGTGCTGGGTTTCGACCGGGCGATGGCGGAGTTGGGCAAGGCGGTGGACGCCGATCTGGCGCTGGCGGTGCTGGAGGAGGCGGGGAAGCTCTGTGCCGAGCGGCTGCATCCGCTGAACCGTGAGGGTGATGAGCAAGGCAGCCGTCTGGTCGATGGCGCGGTGCAGACGCCCGATGGTTTCGCGCAGGCCTATCGCGATTTTGCCGATGCGGGCTGGACATCGCTGTCGGCGGACCCGGCGCATGGCGGGCAGGGGCTGCCCTTCATCCTGCAACTCTGGTTTGACGAGATGATGTCGGCGACCAACCTGTCCTTCGGCCTGTTCCCCGGCCTGTCGCGCGGGGCGTGCGAGGCGATTGCCGCCCATGCCAGCGAGGATTTGAAAGCCGCCTATCTGGGACCGCTGGTGAGCGGGGAATGGACCGGGGCGATGGCGCTGACCGAAAGTGGGGCGGGGACCGATCTGGCGCTGCTCAAGACGCGGGCGACGCCCAATGGCGATGGCAGCTATGCGGTGGCGGGGACCAAGATTTTCATATCGTCGGGCGACCATGATTTTGGCGGCAATATCGTTCATCTGGTACTGGCGCGGTTACCCGACGCGCCGCCCGGCGTGAAGGGGATCAGCCTGTTTCTGGTGCCCAAATATCTGCCCGATGCCGATGGCGGCTTTACCGTGCGCAACGCCATGTCGGTGGGGTCGCTGGAAAAGAAGATGGGGATTCACGCGCAGCCGACCTGCGTGATGCATTATGACGACGCGACCGGCTGGCTGGTGGGGGAGGCGCATCGCGGGCTGGCGGCGATGTTCACGATGATGAATGCCGAGCGGTTGATGGTGGGCATTCAGGGGCTGGGCATTGCAGGCGGCGCCTATCAGCAGGCGGCGGCCTATGCGCGCGACCGGGTGCAGGGGCGCAGCGCGGACGGGACGCGCGGGCCGGTGGCGATCATCGACCATGCCGATGTGCGGCGGATGCTGCTGAATGTCCGCGCCTTCGTGGAGGCCGGGCGGGCGCTGGCGGGATGGACCGCGCTGCAACTCGACCGGGCGAAGGGCCATGAGGATGCGGGCGAACGGGGACAAGCCGATGCGCTGGTCGCGCTGCTGACGCCGGTGATCAAGGCGGCTTTCACCGATTTCGGTTTCGAGAGCGCGGTGCAGGCGCAGCAGGTGTTTGGCGGCCATGGCTACATTCGCGAATGGGGGATGGAGCAATATGTCCGCGATGCGCGGATCGCGCAGATTTACGAAGGCACCAATGGGGTGCAGGCGATGGATCTGGTCGGGCGCAAGCTGCCGATGGCGGGCGGCGCGGTGGTCGAGGGCTTTTTCGACGGGATCGCGGCCGATGTCGCGGCGGCGGGCGACCGGGTGATTGCGGTGCGGACCGGCGAGGCGCTGGCGTTGTTGCGCGAGGCGACGGCTTCGTTGCGCGGGGCGGGCGTGGACGCGACCGGGGCGGCGGCGGTCGATTATCTGCGGCTGTTCGCGCTGGTGGCGATGGGATGGATGTGGACGCGGATGGCGGTGGCGGCTGGCGCGGGTGATACGGCGCTGCATAGCGGCAAGCTGGCGGTGGCGGACTATTATGCGCGGCGGGTGTTGCCGCAAGCGAGCGGGCTGGCGGCGAGCATCGCGGCGGGTGAGGGGGTGATTATGGCGCTGGGCGCGGAGGCGTTTTAGGCCCAATCGACATTCAGCCCTGACGGCCTGCAAATGGCGGTTTCCCGACTTCGCTCGAAACGAACGGACGTTGGTAAAGTTATCGGGCGTAGGCGCGTTTGCCGGAGGGGTGGCGCGCTATCGAGAGGGTGACACCCCTCCGTCTGGCCTGCGGCCAGCCACCTCCCCATAAAGGGGAGGACTTATTTACGCCGGTAGCGGAAGTACCAGACTTCATGGCCTTTTTGCCGGGCCTTGGCTTCGTAGCGGGTCTGGGGCCAGCCGCCGGGGCGGGTGAGGAAGTCGGCGGGATCGCTGGCCAGCCAGTCGAAATCGGGATGGCCGTTCATCACCATCAGCGCCCAGCGCAGATAGATGGGATGGTCGGTGCCGAAGCGAAATTCGCCGCCGGGCTTGAGTTTGCGGGCGATCATCGCGACCGGGCCTGGGTTCATCATGCGGCGCTTGGCATGGCGCGCTTTGGGCCAGGGGTCGGGGTGGAGGAGGTAGACGAAGCTCAAGCTGCCGTCGGGGAGGCGGCTTAGCACTTCGAGCGCGTTGCCCATATGGAGGCGGATATTGCCGAGCGCGCCTTCGCGGATATGGCCGAGCGCGGTGACGACGCCGTTGAGGAAGGGTTCGCAGCCGATAAAGCCATGATCGGGCAGCATGTCGGCGCGATAGGCGAGATGCTCGCCGCCGCCAAAGCCGATCTCGAAATGGAGCGGGCGGTCGTAACCGAAGAGCGAGGCGGCGGTGACGTCGCCCTCTTCCGGCACGGAGATGGCGGGGAGGAGGGTATCGACCAGTTCCTGCTGCCCCTGTCGCAGCTTGTGGCCTGACTGGCGGCCATAGAGGCGGTTGAGTGTGGTTGGATCGCCGGATTTATGCGCTGTCATGGGGTGCGCGGATAGCGGGCGTGGGGAGTGGGGGCAAGGGGGTGGGAGGGCGTTGATCACCCTCCCTCCGAATACGTGAAGCTTGAACAGAAACGAGATCTGGATTGTCTGGCGAATTGCGGTCTAGGTCTGGAATCGCATTAAAAAACGAGAAACTTACTGTTGTTCACTCTGTGTACTACGCACGGTAGCAGCAAGTTGCGAGAGACGGCGCTGGTGCCTTTCTATTGCGATCAACAAGAAGAAGAACATGAGCATCAGGAATCCACCGGCGATTTGTAGCGCGAGTAGCAGAGACGCCTTTCCAGTATATTGCCCCGCAATTATGTCGTCTCGCTTGGATTGTGCGTCCTTCGCTGCACTCTCTCGGCGTTCAGAAAGCAAAGAGAAAAAACGATCCTGAAAGGTCCGAAAAAGTTGAGAGTGGGACTCCGTTCCCTGAGGAAACTGCATTGACCGCACTGTTTCCGTGTAAGGGACATCGACAAGGCGACTCGTCGCACAGCCTATAGGTTCGACATACCAACTGGCACACGCCGTACTGTATGAATCCCATCCCCGCCGTGTTTCAGAACGGGTTTTTTGAACCTTGCGTGTTACCTCAATGCGTTTGGCGGATTTATATTTGACCAAACGGTTTACTGTGGGAGGCAAACTCGCGTTCTCCGACATGACTTTGAAAAGCAATTCTAGGTCGCTTTTATCTTTGGAAAAGTCCAAGTCACCTTTCTTTATAGCATCGAGTCGAGCACCCGTTTGCAAGAATGCGTCATCGAACTCCTCCTTTGACAGGCGCTTGTCATCAGACTGACGATATGGCTCAAACTTTTGTCTGAATAAATTATAGTATCGGCTAACGAATGCTGTGTAAAATTTGCGGACCTGAGGATCAATGGGATCGCTCTGCTCAACTGGCAAACCAACGGCCTGTGGTGATGTGTCGGCAGATGTGATGTCGCTAGCATTGACCGTTGCGGTCTCTTCGATGACAGACGTGGGTGATTGCATCGTGCGGTATATGCCTGACAACGCGAGCCAACTCGCATAGCCGATCATTAACGTAGCAATTACAAGAATGATCATGCGCAAAATACGCAGATAGGCCTTTTCGATGGCGTCCAGACTTGCGCTCATCCGCGCGCCAAACCGCGGCAAAGTATCAATTTCGGTATTCATAAATGCCCCCACCATTCGTTGCGATTAATCAACGACCAGAGGCTTCTCAGGTCAGCGCGCTTTTAAGTCAATGTCGCTCCCGATTATTCAAATCCGCAATGGGGCTTTAAGTTGAACCAATAACATAATGAGGCTCTGCAAAGCATGGGATGACTTGTCCTCTATGCGCAGGCGGTAGGGTGCCGCAGCACATGCCGCGGCGCCCTTTTTGCTGCATCATTGGGATATCAGGCCAGTGCCGCTTTCAGCGCATCCACCAGGTCGGTCTTTTCCCAGGGGAAGAAGTCGCCTTCGGGGGTGCGGCCGAAATGGCCGTAGGCGGCGGTTTTTTGGTAGATGGGTTTGTTGAGGCCGAGATGGGTGCGGATGCCCTTGGGCGTCAGGCGCACGAGCGTTGGCAGGACGGCTTCGATCGCTGCGGCTTCGA
The DNA here is from genome assembly GCF_057809795.1 of Sphingobium sp. FG125. NCBI lineage: Bacteria > Pseudomonadati > Pseudomonadota > Alphaproteobacteria > Sphingomonadales > Sphingobiaceae > Sphingobium > Sphingobium sp. FG125. The sequence goes on along the minus strand of NZ_JBMDKQ010000024.1, from coordinate 43,388 downwards.
CGGTGCCGGTGCCGTGGAGGTCGACATAGAGGGAGAGCGGTTCGGCGACGCCGATGGCGTAGCTCAGCTGGATCGTGCAGCGGCGGGCGAGGCCGGCGGCGACGATATTCTTGGCGAGATAGCGGGTGATGTAGGCGGCCGAGCGGTCAACCTTGGTCGGGTCCTTGCCGCTGAACGCGCCGCCGCCATGGGGCGATGCGCCGCCATAAGTGTCGACGATGATCTTGCGACCGGTCAGGCCTGCGTCGCCGTCCGGGCCGCCAATTTCGAACAGGCCGGTCGGGTTGACGTAAATGGCGTCGTCGCCGGGCAGCCAGCCTTCTGGCAGCACATCGGCCATCACACCCTTGACATAGGTGCGCAGCTTGGCGCGGCTGTCGTCATTGTCCATGCCCGCGGCGTGCTGGGTCGAGACGACGAGGGCGGTGGCGCGCACCGGCTTTTCGTCGATATATTCGAGCGTCACCTGGCTCTTGGCGTCCGGCTCCAGAAAATCGACCACCTTATTGTGGCGATCATGGGCGAGCCGTTCCAGGATCTTGTGGCTGTAATAGAGGGTGGCGGGCATCAGGTCGGGGGTTTCATCCGAGGCATAGCCGAACATGATGCCCTGATCGCCTGCGCCTTCATCCTTGTTGCCGCTTTCATCCACGCCCTGCGCGATGTGGGCGGACTGGCCGTGGAGGTTGTTTTCAAAGCGGAAGGTCTGCCAGTGGAAGCCGTCCTGCTCATAGCCGATGCGCTTGACCGTGGCGCGGACGGTGGCTTCGATTTCTTCTTTCGCGCCCGGTGCCCATGCGCCATCTTCATAGACGCCCTTGCAGCGGATTTCGCCGGCCAGCACGACGAGTTGGGTCGTCGTCAGCGTTTCGCAGGCGATGCGGGCTTCGGGGTCTTTGGACAGGAAGAGATCGACGATGGCGTCGGAAATCTGGTCTGCAACCTTGTCGGGATGGCCTTCGGACACGGATTCCGAGGTGAAGAGGAATTGGTTACGCATGGGACTCCCATAAACGGCTGGGCCGAAAAGCGATATAAAGAATAGTTTATGTGGCTATTAGCTTTTGCTGCGCAGCATGGCAATGGCCAGTCCGGCCAGTAGCGCCATGAAGGCGAGGGACGCCCAGTTGCCGAGCCGCGCGAACAGGGGCGGCGGCAGGGCGGGCGGCAGGCCGGAGTCGAGGAAACCCGCGCGGTTGAGGCCGAGCGCATGGACGACATGGCCGTGCGCGTCGATGATGGCGGATACGCCGGTGGGGGTGGAGCGGATGATCGGAATCCCCTCCTCCAGCGCGCGCAGCCGGGCCTGGGCCAGATGCTGGACCGGTCCCCAACTGCCGAACCAGGCGTCGTTGGAGGGGTTGAAGAGGAAGGCAGGGCGGTTGGCGCGGTCGATCACTTGCCCTGAGAAGATGATCTCGTAACAGATTTGCACGCCCATTTTGAGGTCCGGGCGACCGAGGGTTGCGGGGAGGGGCAGGCTTTGCGGGCCGGGACCGGGCCAGAAATCGGCGTCGCCGGGGACAAGGCGCGAGAGGCCGATCGGTTCGAGGATGTTCCGCATCGGCAGATATTCGCCATAGGGGACCAAATGCGCCTTGCTGTAGCGGCCGAGCAATTGGGCGTCGGGTGTGACAATCCACACGCTGTTGTTCGCGCCTGCGAGCTTTTGCGTGATGAAACCGTCCTGTTGGACCGGCTTGAAATAGACTTTGTCCGCGCCGGTCATCAGCAGGTCGCCGGGGCCAAGCAGGCTGGCGAGGCGGGCGCGCCAGCCCGGTTCCATGTCGAGATAGGCGGGGATGGCGGCTTCGGGCCAGAATATAAGGCGCGGGGCGGGGCGGGGCTGGCCGGAGAGGGCGGCGAGCTTGCGGAAATTGGCGACTTCGTTTTCGACCGAATATTTCTGGTCCTGGCCGATATTGGGCTGAACGATGCGGACGCGCGGCGCGCCGGGCGGGGTCGGCGGAGCGGGGGCGAGATGGCCCCAGAGCGCGAGGAGCGCGAGCGGCGCGGCGAGGGCGGCGGCGGGGCGATAGTGGCGCTGGAGGGCGAGGAGGAGCGCGCCTGCCGCGAGGATCGTCAGCGCGCCAAGGCCATAGGTGCCGATGAGGGTGGCGGCGATGGCGATGCCGGTGGGGAGCAGGGTGACGCCGAGCGGGTTCCAGGCGAAGCCGGTGAATATGGTGGCGCGGAGATATTCGGTGGCCAGCCAGAGGGCCGCGAAGAGGAGGATATATCCTCCCCGGAACGGGGAGGGGGACCACGCGAAGCGTGGTGGAGGGGGGGCGCCTTCGGGCGATGCGTCGTGTATGGTGCGCGCCCCCTCCGTCAGGCTTCGCCTGCCACCTCCCCTTGCAGGGGAGGAATGGGCTAACCACCATGTCCCCAGCGTCGCGAGGCCCGGATAAACCGCCAGGTAGAGCGACAGCAGTGCCACGGCGGGATAGCCCAGCCAATGGGGCATGCTGTCCTGAAAGGTGAAGGCGTGGGCGATCCAGTTGAGGCCCAGGGTGAAATGGGCGACGCCAAAGAGCCAGCCACAGGTGAAGGCGGCGCGGCGGTCAGGGGCGTGCTGGACCAGGTGGATGAGCAGCGCGAGGCTGGCGAGGGTGACGGGCCAGAGGTTTAAGGGCGCGAAACCGGTGGCGCTGAGCAGGCCCGCCAGCAGCGCGGCGAGGCGGGGATGGCGGGTTACTAGGTCGGACATTAGTTGGCTAGCGGACCGTAGCCATGGTGGCGGCGCTGCAACTGTCGCTCTTGCCGGGGCCGCCGGTCAGCATGGAGGCAGCGATGAAGCCGCCGACGATGAGGACAAGGAACAGGCCCGACAGAAGGGCGAGATATTTTTCGATGAACGCCTTGATCGGGCGGCCATATTTCCAGAACAGGAAGCCCACCAGCATGAACTGAAAGGCGCGGGACAGGACGCTGGCCCAGATGAAGGTGAAGAGCGGCAGGCCGATGAAGCCCGCCGTGATGGTGATCAGCTTGAACGGGATCGGCGTTGCGCCCTTGATCAGGATGATCTCCGCCCCGAACTCGCGCAGATAGCAGGCCGCGACCGGGAATTTGGCAGCCAGGCCAAGCGCGGCGAGCAGTTGCTGGCCCACCGTCTCATAGAGGAAATAGCCGATCGCATAGCCGAGCAACCCGCCCAGCACCGAAGCGAGGGTGCAGATGACCCCGAATCGCAGCGCACGTTCCGGGCGGGCGAGGCACATGAGGCCGAGCAGCGGGTGCGGCGGGATGGGAAAGAAGCTGGATTCCATGAAGCTGAAGGCGAACAGCCAGCGTTCGGCGTGGCGGTGGGCGGCTTTCGCCAGCATCCATTGGTAAAGGCGTGTCAGCATCGGGCGGGGTCAGGCCGACTTTCCGGTGATGCCGGCCTGCAAATGATGCCTTTTTCCGCTTCCGGTGCTCACGTGCTGGCAGCACGCTGCGCTCCGGTTCTCAAAAAACATCATTTTCGCCTCGGCCTGACCGGAAATTCGACCTGACCCCTAGCCGAGATGAAGGCCGGTCGCCAGCGCCTTTTGCCGGTCGGGCGATAGGTGAGGGTGGGGGGCTTTGCGGCGCTTGATCGGTTGGTGCGCGTGGCGATAGGATCGGCCGATCGAGGAGAGACAGATGCAGGGCATGGGTGAGGGCGGCTGCCCGTTCGAGTTCAATACCGATCCGGCGACGTTCAAGGTCGGCGATTCGGTAAGCTATCGCGTGACCGGGAGCCTGGAGGGCTTTCCGTTCGCGGGCGTGCTGCTGGAGGTGCATGACGATCATGTCGTGCTGACCAGCGATGTCGAGGACAAGGCCAGTCGGATGCGCGCGACGCGCGAGAGCAGGCCGGTGGTGCGTGAGGAAGATGTGTGCTGAAGGATCGCGTGTTTTTGGGCGATTATGCAGTCTGCAATGTCGATATTGGCGTGTTGAACAAAGACTATCCTCCCCTGCAAGGGCAGGGGAATTGCATATGGAATTTGCCCTTGGTGTGAAGAAGGATTTGGCAAAGTCTCCGTTCGCCCTGAGCCTGTCGAAGGGCCGTTTTTTCTTTGTTCCGAGCGTCCGCGCCAAGAAAAGGACAGTCCTTCGACAGGCTCAGGACGAACGGAATTTTCATATGCGATAGCCCTGCCTGCAAGGGGAGGTGGATGGCCGCAGGCCAGACGGAGGGGTGTCGCCCTAACGATAGGGTGACACCCCTCCACCACCGCTACGCGGCGGTCCCCCTCCCCTTGCAGGGGAGGATTTTGAAGTCCGCACCTGCCGGAATGTACGACGGCACATTCGATCAGTCTGACGCGACGGCGTTGACGTCGCGGCGTCGTCTGGGCATGACCCCACTTCAGTCCTGTTCGGTCGGCGCGTTTGACATTTTCTACCATTTCCTGGGCCAGATTGCGGCAACGCGCGGGCGGCATGGCGTTTGCGCTGGTGCTGAACGCTATCCTGCTGCTTGCGCTGTTTACGTTGGCGCCCAAGCCTGAACCCAAGCGGGTCGAGGACCGGATGCCGGTGACGTTCGACGTCGAGACCGGACAGAAAAGCGTAGAGCAACAGAAGCGCGCGCCCAAGGCGGAGCGGCGCGAGAAAGAGGATGCGGCGGCGCCCAAACAGGCGCAGGCGGTGGTGCGGCCCCCGGTGCCGGTGGCAAAGCCCGCCGAGCAGCCGCCATCGCCCTTCCCCTTCCTGACTTTGGACCGAGAGCAGATGGCTTCGGCCGATATTGGCCGGATGCCCAAGGCGGCGCAGGGGGCGAGTGCGGCGGGGCAGGGCAATAGCGCGGCGGTAGCGGGGCCGGGCGAGGGGCCGGGGGGTGTGCAATTGTTCAACGCCGAATGGTATCGGCGACCGACCAATGCCGAGCTTTCCCCCTTCCTGCCCGCCAATGCGCCGCCCAATGGATGGGGTATGGTCGCGTGCAAGACGGTCGATCATTATCATGTCGATAATTGCCAGACGCTGGGCGAATCGCCGCTGGGGTCTGGCTTTGCCCGCGCGGTGCGGCTGGCGGCGTGGCAGTTTCTGGTGTTGCCCCCGCGCGAAAATGGCAAGGTTCTGGTCGGCAGCTGGGTGCGGATACGGATCGACTATACGCGGACCGTGGTGAGTGCCGGGGCTGGCGCGGGCGGCGAGTGAGCCTGAACGCATAAAAAAGTTGCATTTTGAGACTGTTTTGTCATGCTGCCGCGCTGGCAGGATAGGGAGAGATTGCATGATCATCCATGGTGCGCGGCCGTCGCCCTTTGTGCGCAAGGTCATCGTCTATGCAGCGGAAAAGGGGATTGATGTAGAGGTGCAGCCAGCCGGGTTCGGGCGCGGGGCGGAGGGCTATTTCAAGGGGTCGCCATTCGGCAAGATTCCGGCGCTGGAGGATGGCGATTTCCTGCTGTGCGATTCGACCGCCATCATAACCTATATGGATGCGCTGCGTCCGGGCACGGAGATGATCCCGGCTGAGCCGAAAGCGCGGGCGCGGACGATATGGTATGAGGAATTTGGCGATACCGTCGTGCAGCCGGCGGGGGCGAAGATATTTTTCAACCGGGTCGTGGCGAGGGCGCTGAAAGCGCCGCAGGATCTGGTCGCGGCGGACAAGGCGGAGGCTGACGAGATGCCGCGCCTGTATGACTATGTTGAGGGAGTTTTGCCCGACAGCGGCTGGCTGGTCGAGGATCGTTTTACGTTGGCGGACCTTGCGGCGGCGTGCCCGATCATCAATGTGGCCTATTGTTCGGACGGGCTGGATGCGGCGCGCTGGCCCAGGGTTGCGGCGTGGGTCGATGCGGTGAAGGCGCGGCCCAGCGTGGCCGCGGCGCTGGCTGAGGAAGCGCCGATCGTGGCGGGGATGATTGCAAGAAACTAACCCATATGGAACATTTCCCTTGACAGCGTCACGCTGTTCTGGCAGAGATAGGCACAGTGGAAAAATGTGAGTCGCCAAGGCGCGACGCAGCAGGGGCTGATCCGGGCGGGTCGGCCCTTTTTGCGTTGGGCCTGGGGCGCGCGGGCGGGGGACATAGACATGGCGGACGGGGTGGAGGCGCAGGGGCGCGACTTGGAACCGGCGCGCCGGACCAGCGCGGGCAAGGATCAGATGCAGATGCGCGCGCCGCGCAAGGATGGCTGGACCAAAGATCAGGAGCGGCTGTTTTTGCAGACGCTGGCGACGACCTGCAACACCAGCGAGGCGGCGCGCGTGGCGGGCGTGAGCCGGACAAGCGCCTATGACCGCAGGCAGCGTAACCGCCGCTTTGCCGCCGACTGGGAACGGGCGATGGATATTGGCTATGCCGAGATTGAGGCGATGCTGATGCGCGAGGCCTTGTTTGGCAGCGAGAGCGAGGAGATTTTGCTGGACGGCGAAGGCGCGGTGAAGAGCCGCAAGGTCAAGCGCGGGCATGACCTGAAACTGGCGCTGCAACTGCTGACCCGGCATCGCGATCGGGTGCTGGCCTATCGCGCGAGCACGGCGGCGGGGAAGGAGCGACCCGATAGCCCGGCGGTGGTGCGGCGGGTGCGGCGCGCACGGGCCGAAGTGGAGCGGATGCGGGCGGTGACGGGGACGTGAGGCGCTGTCAGACCGTGCGTCCGGGCGCGATCATCGCACCGATTGTGTCGAGCAGGGCCAGTCGCTGTTTCTTGAGATCCTCCAGCCGCGCGTCCGATGCGGCGCTAAGCCCCTCTATGATCCGGCTGATTTCGCCGACCAGATCATGATGGCGATCGGCCAGCCCGCGAAAATAGGCGTCGGTGAGTTTGAGATGGTGCAGCCGGTCGATGGCGTGGGGAAACAGGCTGTGGAGATCGTGGCCATGTTCGCTCATTCTGTCGTCTCCATAAGGAGGAAGGGTATGAGCGGATTATGCGGCGGGGTGGCGCTATGGTCTCTAGGTAGTTGTCCGGGGGCTGGCCGCTAAAACTTTCTTCGCCGGACAAAAGGAAAGCGGGCGTTTGCACGGTCGCAACGCCCGATAGTCATGCATGGCCGATCAGTCAGGCCTGCGATGGTTTTGCGTCGATTTGCCGGGATGGTCCGGGCCGAGCGATCGCATCGGGGCGTCGGGATCAAGTTCGCCGTGACGGATGCTGCGCGGGTGGATGGCGGTCGACGGAGATGCGTTATGCCCAACGTCCAGATTGAACGGCGGCGAGACGCAAAAGCTGAGGATGAGGTCGTTCATCACCGCCCTTGTCCTGGGCGCGGCTTCCAGAATGGATTTTCTGGAATCATGACGATGTTCCCGCCGGTGGATCATGCCGTTGCGTTCCATGCGGGCAAGGTGGCGCAGCGCGGTGGTCATCGGGACGCCGCTGGCATAGCATAGTGAGGTGACGCAAGATGACCGATATTCGGCCATATCCGCGACAAGCGCCAGCAGCATGTTCCAGCCAGGGTCTGACACCGGTTGACCAAGCGCTTCGCTACGGCGCAGCGAGAAGCGGTGAAATTGTCGCGCAATCTCTCCGATTTCCGCTTCGGTTGCCGTCGGGGTGATGCTCGGATCATGGGCCAGGTCGGGTTTGGCGTGGCTGCGGATGACCGTCATTATATGGGCGACGACGTCCGGGCTGATGCCTAATTTTGTCATGTGGCGCTCGATCTCGTACATTCGGTGGGGCATCGAGTTTCCCTTCGTGATTGAATCGATTTCGAAACGATGTCTGTTTTTATAGGGTTAGCAAGCCTGTCGCAGCAGATGAATTTTTTGTTTGATCCGATTTGGAGGTTGTCGCTCTTGCCAATCGCCGCCTTTACAGGGCGCCGGGGTGCGATAGATTGATGTCCATGAAAAATCAGATTTTGTTCGCCGCGGCGTCGATGCTGTCCACATCAGCCATGGCGAAGGCACCTGCCCCCGACCCCGATCGTTTGAAGGCGACGGTCGAAAAATTGGTGAGTTTCGGGACGCGGCATACATTGTCGTCGGCGACTGACCCCAAGCGGGGGATTGGCGCGGCGCGGGCTTGGGCGGCGGCAGAGTTTGCGCGGATTTCCAAGGGGTGCGGCGGCTGCCTGAAGGTCGAGAGCGTGTCGGAGCGCTTTACCGCGCCGCGCGTGCCCAATGGCGCGGAGATTGTCGATGTGCTGGCGATCCAGACCGGGACGGGTGATCCCAGTCAGGTGGTGATCGTCGCGGGGCATATCGACAGCCGGGTGAGCGACGTCATGGATGCAACCAGCGATGCGCCGGGCGCGAATGACAATGGGTCGGGCAGCGCGCTGGTGATCGAGGCGGCGCGGGTGCTGGCGGGTGAGAAGTTTGACGGGACGATCGTGTACGCGCTGCTGTCCGGCGAGGAGCAGGGGTTGCTGGGTGGCAAGTTGCTGGCGAATACGGCCAGGGCGCGCGGCTGGCAGGTAAGGGCGATGCTGAACAATGATATTGTCGGCAACACGACCGGGCTGAACGGGCGGATCGTGGCGGACCGGGTGCGGGTGTTTTCCGAAGGAATACGCTCTGCCGAGGATGCCAAGGCGGGGCTGACCCGGCGCGGGATTGGCGGCGAGGATGACGGGCCGTCGCGGGCGCTGGCCAAGGCGATCGACGATATTGCCGAGGTCAATCCGCAGATCGGGCTGGACGTGTTTGCGGTGCGGCGGCCTGACCGTTTCGGGCGGGGCGGGGATCATACCCCGCTGCTGGAGGCGGGCTATCCGGCGGTGCGTTTTTCGGTGGGGATCGAAAATTACGACCGGCAGCATCAGGATTTGCGGGTCGAGGGCGGGCGCGATTATGGCGACACGGTTGTCGGCATGGACTTTCCCTATCTGGCGAAGGTGACGGCGCTGAATGTCGCGGCATTGCGGGCTTTGGCCAGCGCGCCGGCGGCGCCTGCGAGCGTGTCGCTGGATGGTGCGCTGTCGATGGATACGCGGGTTTTCTGGGACGCGGTGCCTGGGGCGGCGGCCTATCATGTGTATTGGCGGCGGGCGGATGCGCAGGACTGGACCGATAGCAGGCTGGTGACAGGCGCGACCGAATTGCTGCTGAAAGATGTGGTGGTGGACGATCATTTCATCGGCGTGGCGGCGGTGGCCAGGGACGGAAGCGAGAGCATCGTGACGTTCGGGGGCATGGCGCCGCGCAAATAGGGGCGTGGCTGTCGCTGCCCCGGCAAGGGGAGGGCGATGGAGACTTCGCATATCGAGTGGCTGGATGCGTGGCCGCGCGAGCAGGCCAAGATGCGGCGGCTGCTGAAAGAGGCGGGCCGCGAGGCGCTGGAGCATGACTGGGACTGGCTGGCGCGGCGGGGGCAGATGGCGCCGCAGGGTGACTGGCGCGTCTGGTTGATGATGGCCGGGCGCGGCTTTGGCAAGACGCGGGCCGGGGCGGAGTGGGTGCGCGGGATTGCGGAGGCTGATCCGGCGGCGCGGATCGCTTTGGTCGGCGCGACGCTGGGCGAGGCGCGGCGGGTGATGGTGGAAGGGGCGTCGGGGATATTGGCGATTGCGCCCTGGTGGTGCCGCCCGGTCTTTTACCCGGCGCTGCGCAAATTGGTCTGGCAGAATGGTGCGGTGGCGACGTTGTTCGGCGCGGCGGAACCGGAAAGTCTGCGCGGGCCGCAGTTCAGCCATGGCTGGGCCGACGAGATCGCCAAATGGCCCTTTGCGGAAGGGGCGTGGGACAATCTGATGATGGCGATGCGGCTGGGCAAGCGGCCGCGGGTGATGGCGACGACGACGCCGCGCCCGGTGGCGCTGGTGCGGCGGCTGGTGGCGGATGCGGCGGCGGGGAGCGTGGTGGTGACCCGCGGGCGGACGGCGGACAATCGCGCCAATCTGGCTGACGGCTTCGTCGAGGCGATGGAGCGCAGCTATGGCGGCACGCGGCTGGGGCGGCAGGAGCTGGACGGTGAACTGATCGAGGAGGTGGAGGGCGCTTTGTGGAGCCGCGACCTGATCGAGCGGTGCCGGGTGGCGCATGTGCCGGGCGGGCAAGATGGGGCGGCGCTGGGCCGGGTGGTGGTAGCGGTCGATCCGCCTGCGTCGGCGCATGGCGATGCGTGCGGTATCGTGGTGGCGGGCGTGGGTGGTGACGGGCGCGCTTATGTGATTGCGGACGCGAGTGTCGAGGGTTGCTCGCCCGAACAATGGGCGCGGGCGGTGGCAGCGGCGGCGACCGTGCATGGTGCGGACAAGGTGGTGGCCGAGGCGAATAATGGCGGGGCGATGGTGGAAAGCGTGCTGCGCGCGGCGGACGAGAGGCTGCCGGTGAAGCTGGTCCATGCGTCGCGCGGCAAGGTGGCGCGGGCCGAACCGGTGGCGGCGCTCTACGAGGCCGGGCGGGTGGCGCATCGCGGGGCTTTTCCGGCACTGGAGGATGAGATGTGCGGGCTGCTTACCGGTGGCGGCTATGTCGGGCCGGGACGATCGCCCGATCGCGCCGATGCATTGGTGTGGGCGCTGACGGAGCTGATGCTGGGGAAGAGGGGTGAGGCGCGGGTGCGGGGGTTTTGAGGGGTGGCGCTTGTTTCGATGCGCGTTACATCATCTGATCGCAGGGCTATCTCATATCATCTTGTTTAGCTGCGCTGGGCTTCGGCTCAGCATCCATTTCTCGTCCCCAGCGGCGGCTTTTGGCGCACGATGGATCCTGAAATAAATTCAGGATGACGTTGTAGAGATGACGAAAAGCCATATGCGATAGCCCTGCATCTGATCGGAGGCATCATATGAGCGAACGGCAACGGTTCTGGATGGCGGTAGTCGGTGCGCCGCTGTGGATCGCCTATCCGTTCATATTCTGGTTTGGTGCCGGTGCCAAATGGCAGGTGCGCTGTGGTGGGCGGACTTTCGCCGGTGCGTTCGACGATTGTTTCAATGATTATATTCCGGTCCTGGAAGTCATGGCGTTTCCGGTCATGCTGCTGCTGACTTATCCCTTTTTGCGATTTGCCTTTACGCTCTATGCGCCGCCGGTCGAATGGCGGAAGCGGGCAGGATGGTGGCTGGCGCGAAACGGCGGAGGCGCGGATTATTATCCGAGCTTGCATCTATTCGTGGTGTTGGCTGTGCTGTGGGCGGCGGTGCATCTTGTCTCGTATCCGCTGGCGTGGGTAACGGCGCCCTTTATCCTTTACTGGATCATGTGGATTTTGTGGTTGGGCATGGGAAGCTGGGCAAGTTGGCCCGCGCGCGTGCCGGATGATGTCGGCTAGTGGATTGGAACAAGCGATGAGCTTGGTCCGTTTTTGGCGCATCATATTTTGATTGCGGAGTGATTCAGATGAAGGTGGTGACGATATTGGGCGCTTTGGTCGGGGCGACGCTGGTGGCGAACCCGGTGCTGGCGGTGACGTTGAGCGCCAAGGAGCGGGCGCGGGTGGCGCGGGCGGTGCCGCGGGATCGTGACGATGTGCGCTACTGCCTGATCCAGGCGAAGAAGGGCCGCGACAAGGGTACGGTGATCGGCGCGGCTGGTGGGGCTGGCGTCGGGCTGATCGCGGGCGGTGGTTTGGGCGAGACTTTGCTGGGCGCGGGCGCGGGTGCGCTGGCGGGCCGGGTGATCGGCAAGAGCGAGGGGACGAACTCGACCTGCGACCGGGTGTTGCGGCGTAATCCGTAAATGGAGAGTGGCGTGACCTTGACCCGTTCGTTTCGAGCGAAGTCGAGAAATGGCAGCGCGCGGTTTCTCGACTTCGCTCGAAACGAACGGCGGTTGAGAGCAAACGGCGCTATCTTGGTTTGACGTGAGAGGGGAGTGTTCCCCCTCTCCCAGCTTCGGTAGGCGGCTTCGCCGTCAACCTTCGCTTTAGTTTTAGCGCGATTTCCGGGTCATCAGTTATTCTATCTGATTGGAAATCGCTTTGGCCCTCTCCCCGTCGGGGTGAGGGTTTTTTGTTGTGCGGGAGGCAAGCATGAAATTCTTTGGGATGAAGGCCGTGCAGGCGGATGTGCGGCCGGTGCTGGCGCGGGCCTGGGGGACGGGGGCGGTGGCGCTGGGGGAGTGGCCTGCCAGCTATGAGGCGCAGTTGCGCGCCGGGGTGATTGGCAATCCGGTGGCGCAGCGGGCGATGCGGCTGGTGTCGGAGGGGGCGGGGGCGACGGCGTTGAAAGTCGCGGGTGTGGAGGATGGCGCGCGGGTGCTGGCGCTGGTGGCGCGGGCTTCGGCGGGGCAGGGTTTGGTGGAGACGCTGGCTTGCCATTTGCTGCTGCATGGCAATGCCTATGTGCAGGTGATTGGTGGGGCGGACGGGATGCCCGCCGAGCTGTTTGCGCTGCGGCCCGAACGGGTGTCGGTGGAGGCCGATGCGCGCGGGTGGCCCGCGGCCTATCTCTATCGCGTCGGGGAGAGCGTGACGCGGCTGTCGCCCGAAGATGGGGCGGGGCGGACCAATGTGCTGCATTTGAAAAGCCTGCATCCGCTGGACGATCATTATGGGTTGGGCTGTGTCGGCGCGGCGGCGGGGGCGGTGGCGATCCACAATGCGGCGACGGTGTGGAACAAGGCGCTGCTCGACAATGCGGCGCGGCCAAGCGGGGCGATGGTCTATGATCCGGGTGACGGATCGGTGATGGCGCCCGACCAATATGAGCGGGTGAAGCGGGAGATGGAGATCGCCTTTGCGGGCGCGGCCAATGCGGGGCGGCCGATGCTGCTGGAGGGCGGATTGAGCTGGAAGGCTTTGAGCCTGACACCGGCGGAGATGGATTTTGTCGGCCTGAAGGCGGCGGCGGCGCGGGAGATTGCGCTGGCTTTCGGGGTACCGCCGATGCTGATGGGGCTGCCCGGCGACAATAGCTACGCCAATTATCGCGAGGCGAACAAGGCGCTGTGGCGGCAGACGATATTGCCGCTGGTGGGCAAGATATGCGCGGGGCTGGGGCAGGGTTTGGGCGGCTGGTGGCCGGGGCTGCGGATCGAGCCGGACCTGGATGGCGTGGCGGCGCTGAGCGATGAGCGGGCGGCTTTGTGGGAGCGGGTGGCGGGGGCGGATTTCCTGTCGGCGGAGGAGAAGAAGGCTTTGTTGGGATTGTAGGGGGTTTCGCGCAGAGGCGCAGAGGACGCCGAGATTTTTTGGAGCCTAGCGTTCGCAGTTTCGCGTTGATGCGGCCCAGCGGCCACCGCTGTCGAGGCAGGCGTCGATGGCGAGTGAATCCGATCGCCAGAGCCATATCGCGAGCGCGGCGATGATGACGGCGGTCAGGATGAACAGGCGGCGCATGGCGTAACCTACCATCGTGCAAAGATAAAGGGCAGGGCTTCGACAGGCTCAGCCCGAACGGAAGAGGGAGTGAGGCCATGAAACAGGATGGCGAGATGCTGGCGCGGTTGGTGGCGCAAGCCGAGGGCGCGCCGGGCGGGTCGGATATGGTGATGATCCGGGCGCTGGTGGAGGAAGCGAGCGAGCTGGGCGCGGGGCGGGCGCTGGAGCGGCTGGGGCTGGCGGACCGGCGGGCGGAGGGCGATGTGCGGGAGTTGCGCGAACTGCTGCGCGCCTGGCGCGACGCGAAGAAGGCGGCGCGCGGGGCGGTGATCGGCTGGATGGTGCGGATCGCGCTGGCGCTGGTGTTGCTGGGGATTGCGGTCAAGACCGGGCTGGTTGGGTTGGTGCGGGCGTGAGTGGCGATGTGGCGCCTGTTCCGTTCGGGCTGAGCGAAGTCGAAGCCCTTGGCCGAGCAGAGCGTGGTCAGAAGCCTTCGACAAGCTCAGGCAAGCCCTACGACAGGCTCAGGGCGAACGGAGATTATATGGCTCAAGACGTGCGCTTTGCCGGCTATGCGGCGATTTTCGACCGGGTGGACCGGGGCGGGGATGTGGTGCGGGCGGGCGCCTTTGGTGGCGTGCGTGCGGCAGGCGTGCCGTTGCTGTGGCAGCATGGGCCGGGGCAGGTGATCGGCGCGGTCGAGCGGCTGGAGGAGGATGCGCGGGGGCTGCGCGTGATCGGGCGGGTGTCGGCTCGCACCGCAGCCGGGCGCGAGGCGGTAGCGGGGTTGAAGACGGGGGCGCTGGACGGGCTGTCCTTTGGGTATCGCGTGCGGGAGGCGCGCGGGGCGGGGCCGCGCGAATTGCTGGCGCTGGAGCTGGTGGAGGTGAGTCTGGTGACGCATCCGATGCAGGATGGGGCGCGGGTGATTGCGGTGGAGGGTGAGCCATTGTGAGTTTGCATTTTGCAAACTTTGGTGACAGCATGGTCGAAATCACATAGGGGGCAGGCGCATGGAGCAGATTGAATGCGTCGGGACAATTGCCATATGATCCGTGGCGACAGGCAATTGCTTACGAGAATTAAACGGATTTTTGTAACCATGCAGCGGGGGCACCGGTGGATGGAATTTGACGTGCTAAAAAAAATCGAACTCAAGGTTCATATTGCGCAGGATGAAGAGACCGGTTGTTGGTATATTGCCGCGTCCGATATACCAGGATTGCGGCTTGAGGCCGAGACGGTGCATGATCTGATCCGTAAGGTGGAGGATGTTGCGCCTGACCTGATCGAGTTGAACAGTGCGGAAATCCTGGCACCTTATATTGGTGCTCAAAAGAGCAAGATGCCCCGCCCACCACTCAGTATCCTGCCGGTATTCGATACTCCCTTATCGGTCGCTGCGGCATAATCCATGTCGGGGGGCTATGGACGGCAAATTGAGCGATTATTGCTGGATGCTGGCTGTCATATCATCCGCCAGGGCAAAGGCGATCATCAGATCTGGTTCAGCCCGATAACTGGCCGCAGCTTTGTATTCGATCGTGGAGTCAAAATGCGGCATACAGCTAATGGCATTTTGAAAGACGCGGGACTGGATAAGGCATTTTGAGGTGCAAGCGCAGCTCCCCCTCATCCAACTTCGCATAGCCAGCAAGCTGGCAAGGCTTCGTATCCTTCTCCCCCGTAGAGAGAAGCTTTGCTCGGTCATATCCCCAGCCATTCCAGTCCGCCGGGCAGAGCGTCGGCGCTATAGTCGAGTTGAAGGACGCGGCGCTGGCGGGGATTGGCGGCGGCGTCTGAGGCGTGGAGGATGGGCGTGGCGTAGAGCCAGATGTCGCCGCGTGCCGCGAGGCAGGCGAAGGTGCCGCAGCGATCGACCATGGCTGGGACATCGCTTTCCACGATGCGACCATGGCGGTGGGAGCCGGGGGCGATGAGCAAAGGCGCATTGTCGGCGTCGACCGGATCGAGATGGAGGCGCAACGTGACCATGCGGTCCAGCAGGGATTGCGGTGGGGCGACATGCTGGAGGCCGGATTTGATCGTCCAGGGGCCAAAGCCTTGTGTTTCGATGCGTTGACGCACGGCGATGGTGCGGTCCTGATGCCAGCCGAGCGCCCAGTTGGTGGCTTCGTTTTTGTCGAACAGGATGGCGCGCACCGGCTTTGCGGCGTTGCCCAGATGGGCGACGGCGTGGCGGCCGATGGGGCCGGTTGGCGCGAGAAATGGCGCGAGTTCGGCGAGGGCTGTCAGGCGCTGGCCGGGGCGGTCGGTTGGTAGCGTCGCGAGGGCGGCTTCGATGGTGGCCAGGGTGAGCGGGTGGAGCGCGGCGGGGATATGATGTGCGCCGTCGGTGGCGAGGGTCAGGGGCATGGGGCTTTATGCTGTTGCGGGGTGAGCGACGCAAGCGGCGCTTCCCCCTCATCCAACTTCGCCTAACCGGCTGTGCCGGTAAGGCTTCGTATCCTTCTCCCACAGGAGAAGGATTTTTTCAGGGCGGTCCCATCGGGGCCGCCCTTTTTCGTGTTTTCTAGCGGGAGAATGACATGACGGACATGCAAGTGGATGCTCTGGAGGGGAGCTTTGATGTGGTGCTTCAGGGGGAGCGGATTGCGGCTTTGGAGGCGGATATTAGCGCGATGCGGGTGGCGATGCAGCGGCCGGCATTGGATGGAGTGAAGGGTGGGGCGGTTGATCCGGCTCGTAGCGCCTTTGTCGATCGCTATTTGCGGCAGGGGCAGGAAGCGGGGGTGGAGCTGAAGAGCTTTTCGGGTGCTTCGGGGGCAAGCGGTGGTTATGCGGTGCCGCGGGAGATTGATCAGCTGATCGATGCGACGCTGAAAAGCATTTCGCCCATTCGCACGATCGCCAATGTCGTGCGGACCGGGACGGCGGGCTATCGCAAGCTGGTGACGGCTGGCGGGATCGTGTCGGGCTGGGCCAGCGAGACGGGCGCGCGGGGCGAGACGGGGACGCCGAGCTTCAACGAGATTGCGCCGCCGTCGGGGGAATTGTTCGCCAATCCGGCGGCGTCGCAGGCGATGCTCGACGATGCGCAGTTCGATGTCGAGGGATGGCTGGCGGGCGAGATTGCCCGTGAGTTTGCGGTGGCGGAGGGCGCGGCCTTCGTCAACGGCAATGGCACGGACAAGCCCAAGGGCTTCCTGACCTATACGACCACCAACGAAGCGGACGCTGTGCGGGCGTTCGGGTCGCTGCAATATGTGGCGTCGGGCGCGGCGGGGGCTTTTGCGGCGTCGAACCCACAGGACAGGCTGATCGACCTGGTGCAGAGCCTGCGTGCGCCCTATCGACAGGGGGCGTCGTTCGTGATGAACAGTGCGACGCTGAGCGCTATTCGCAAGATGAAAACAAGCGATGGCGCGTTTCTGTGGCAGCCGTCGCTGAGTGCCGGGCAGCCCGCGACCTTGCTGGGCTATCCGGTGGTCGAGCAAGCCGCATAAATTGTAGAGAACAAAAATCACGCAAAACTGCGGTTTTTTGCGATTTTACCTTGTAACGAACATGCCCCAGCTCACCGCGTCTTCATACGTCTTGAACAAAAATCCAGGATGTTTGATTTCGAACTCGGCTCTCAGTCGTTGGTAGGAACCGTCCTTCCGATGTGCCGCATCGCCTACCAAAATAGCATCATTCCTGAGTTTTCTCGCCCTAACGCGCCATTCCTCTGCATCGTCAGGATCATTATCTGCGTGGAGAACCGAAAGTGGGATTGGATCACAATGCGGACGTGGCCCCATCGTTCGGTATTTTTCATTGTATTGGATGAGTTTGAACACCGCGTCTGGAAGCGGGAGAGCGAGCGCCTGCTCCAGTACCTTCGCGTGTGTTTCCTTATAGATTTGCCTGATGCCGTCTTCCATAGTGAGCCTCCAGTTTCCTCATTAAAAGTGGAAGCACCTTTTTCCTAGGCGTAAAGCACTCCGGCATGTCGTCGGCCACGATTGCCTCTGCCACGGTCGAGGCCGAGGATATGCCGGACATCAGCGCGGGCAGCCTGTCGATCGCGTTCGGCAATTTCCAGGCGGGCTATGTCATCGCCGAACGCAGCGACACCAGCATTTTGCGCGATCCGTTCAGCAACAAGCCGTTCGTGCATTTCTATGCGGTCAAGCGTATCGGCGGGGCTGTGGCCAATAGCGAGGCGATTAAATTGATGAAGTTTGCGGCTTCGTAAACGAAAAGGTTGGGCGTGGGACGCGGCCCCACCCCAACCCTTCAAACGAGTCACGTGCCTCGTTTGAACCTGAAGGGGAGGGGCTATTTTATTGGGGGGAGGCGTTTGCCTTCCCCCTTTTTTGTTTGTGGGGAGCAAGCAGCGATGAGCCTGTATCTGAAGGATGCCGATAGCAGCATCGATCATGGCATCGACTGGTCGGCCCATCTGGCGGGGCAGACGATCCTTGCCAGTGCGTGGAGCGTGGCGCCGGTCGAGGCGGGCGGGTTGAGCGTTGGGGCGTCGGTTTTCGAGGCGGCGCGGACCAGCGTGCGGGTGAGCGGGGGTGTGGTCGGGCGGCTGTATCGGCTGACCAACCGGGTCACTTTGTCCGATGGGCAGGTGGATGAGCGGTCGGTGACATTTCGGGTGGAGGAACGCTGATGCTGGCGCAGGATGAGAGCGGGGCGCTGGCGGCGTCGCTGGCCGAGCTGAAAGCCTATTTGCGGATCGAGACGAGCGGCGAGGATGGGGTGCTGGCGGGGTTGCTGCGGAGCGCGGCGGCCTTGTGCGAGCAATTTGTCGGGCAATGGCTGATCGTGCGGGGCGCGCGTGAGACGGTGGCGGGCGACGGGAGCTGGCAGAGGCTGACGGCGCGGCCTGTCGTGGGAATCGAGAGTGTCGAGGCGGTGGAGGTGGATGGTACGGCGGTGGCCTTGCCGGTCGACGGCTATGCGATCGACATTGATGCGGCGGGCGAGGGGTGGGTGCGATCGACACGCGCGGGCGACCGGCGGCGGTTGCTGGTGCGCTATTCGGCGGGGATGGCGAGTGAGATGAACGGCCTGCCCGAAGCATTGCGGCAGGGGATCGTGCGGCTGGCGGCGGAGCATTTTGCCGCGCGCGGGACCGACGGGGCTGCGCCGCCTGCGGTGGTGAGCGCGCTGTGGCGCCCGTGGCGACGGATGCGGTTGCGATGAGGGCGGCGCTGGCGCGGCTGGTGGAGCAGCGGGCGGCGCGGCGGCGGGCGGCTGTGGCGGCGGCGTGGGACGAGGCTGGGCTGGTCGTGGCGGTTGAGGGCGATGCGGTGCGGGCGTCGGGGCGCGGACTTGTGGCGCGCTGGTGGCGCGATCTGGCGCTGCGGGAAGCGGGAAGGGGCGGGTTATGAGCGCGGAAGTGGCGGTGCGCGCGGCGGTGATCGATGCGCTGCGGGCGGATAGCGCGTTGATGGACGGGCTGAACGGCCTGTTGGATGGCGAGCCGGTGCGGGCCAGCCTGCCCTATGGCGTGGTCGGCGACTGTATCGGCGCGGACTGGGGCGGCAAGGATGTGGCGGGGCGCGAGTTGCGGCTGACGATCGGGCTGCATGATGGCGGCGAGACGCCGGGGCGGCTGGCAGGGATGATCGCGCGGATCGACCCGGTGCTGGCGGGGGTCGCGGTGCGCGATGGGTGGCGGATCGTGACGGCGCGGCTGGTGCGATCGCGTGTGGCGCGGGCTGTGCGGCAGGGCGGCGGCTGGACGGCGGTGGTGGATTATCGGGTGCGGGCTGTGTGGGAGGGGTGAGCAGTCCACATAAATGGGTCGAAGCCACTGAAAAAAGGTGTGGGCGTGGTAGCATTCTTAAGCTGAGGTCATCTGCCTACGGAACTCATCCAGCGCACTATGAATGCCACTACCAAAAGACTTCGCGCCGATCAAAAAAAGACGTACGGGATTATCGCGACCAAATTCTAGTGAAGACGTCATTATTATTCCGGGCATTGCAAAAGTAGTGGTCGTATTTTGCAAGAGTATACCTCTATGTGCGGCAACGAAAACGCTCAGATGATATCCATTTATTGCTCTTCTAGATCCTAGGCATAAAGGCCCGGTGTCTCCAGGAAGAGCGATTTGCAGAGCAAGTGAGCGCTCCGCAACACTTAGCCAAACTGCATCGCCCATGGATAAATCCGACATTATCCCCTGGTTCACATATCCATCATCAATAACCTGGGTTCTTATCGCATGGAACAACATTCGGGTCTGTTGCCAAGCTTCATTTAGAGATTCACTTGATGGCAGTATCGGCCCAAAGCAATTCCGGGCCTGAGCCGCCTGCCCCTGTTCCCAGTGGTCAATCCATGCAATAGCGTCATCATCGCTCACCAAATCCCCTCGACCGCGTAGATAATCGAAGAAATGGACTATGTCGCGGATGCCAACACTTCTCTTGGATAAACGCAAAAAAACGGAGTCTGAGATTGTAGCGCAAGCATAAAGCTTTTGTTTTCCATGTCGATGGTTATATTCTCCATACTTTACCTGCGCGTCATCTATCATTGACCCGCTTTGGAATCCGCCAACAATCGATATGCCAATGATGTATTCGACATCAGCGTAGCTTAGAGCAGTTTTCGGTCCCCGAAGCACCTGTCCTTGCTGCCACTTTCGAATCCAACCATGCATCTGCGCATGGTTGTGCCTGCGCTTTTTCTCGAAGTCGGATTTGCCAGAGGTCATGTACATGATGGCAACGCAGCGACCCGCCGCCCAAACAAGGTCAGCCGGTTCTTTTCCCATGCCATAATGTGAAGGCTTGAAAACCGATTGAGAACCCAAGAGATTTAACGAAATCTCCCGAATGAATTTCTCTTGTATCGATTTATCGCTCACTGCTTTTGCGCTGACACGATTTCGCAGACCATTCTCTCTCCCTCCTTGAGCAATAACGACCCTTGCAGGTGAGAAGCAGACCCTGCGTACCGCTGGCCGACTGTGCGTCAGCCCGGCTTGTTATAATCCTCATATTCCGCGGTGATCTTGTCGATATATTCGGCGATCTGGTCGTCGGCGTCGGCTTGCGCGGCTTTTTCCGACATGCCGTCGGCCTTGTCGGCGGCGACGATGGCGCTGCGGAAGGCGGCTTCCTTGGCGGCGCAGGTTTTTTTCATGTCGGACTGAAAATCGCCGAGCGTCAGCTTCTTTTCCAGGCCCGGTTTGATCTGGTCGGCCAGGCATTGGGAATAGGCTTTGCGCCCGGTGCCGACGGCATCGGCGGGAGCGGCTGCGGCCAGCAACATGAGCGGTGCGATGAAGATCATTGAGACTCTCCTTAACCAGCGTTTTGCACGCTTTATCGGAAGAAAGGATGCGCCATGGGCGTCGAAAAGGGAAGTGCGTTTCTGTTGAAAGTCGGGGATGGCAACATTCCGGCAACATATGCGACGGTGGCGGGGATGCGCACTACGCAATTGTCCGTGAATGGCGAGGCGGTGAACATAACGTCCAAGGATTCGGGCGGCTGGCGCGAATTGCTGTCGGGCGCGGGGGTGCGATCGGTCAGCGTATCGGCGGCGGGGTTGTTCACTGGCTCTGCGGCGGAGGTGCGTATTCGCAACCATGCGCTGTCGGGCACGATCGAGGATTATGAGCTGAGTTTCGAGAGCGGCGAGCGGATGCGCGGGCGCTTTCTGGTGACGCGGCTGGACTATGCCGGGGATTATAATGGCGAGCGCAATTATGCGTTGAGCCTGGAAAGCTCCGGCGCGGTGGTGTCCGAATGAGCGGCGTGAATGAGGCGCGGGGCGAGGCGGCGCTGGAGATTGGCGGGGACGTGCTGGCGTTGCGGCCGAGCTTTGGCGCGCTGGTGGCGGCGGAGGCGGAACTGGGTCCGCTGTTCGCACTGGTGGAACGGGCGGCGGACGGGAAATTGTCGCTGGGCGATCTGGTGGCTTTGTTCTGGCATTGCCTGGTGGAGCGCGACCGGATGGACCGGGAGACGCTGGGCGAGGCGATCCTGGCGGTCGGGCTGGCGAAGGTGACGCCGGTGCTGAAGGCGATTTTGCAGCAGATATTGGCGGGAAAATGACACGCTTTGCGCAGGGTGCGGCGCGGCTGGCGGGGGTGGCCGGGTGGCTGCTGGGCTGGCGACCCGATGAATTTTGGCGCGCGACTCCCGCGGAGCTGGCGGCGGTGCTGGGGGCTGCGCGGGGGGATGAGGTTGTGGATGCGGGGGTGGATGGGGCGGTTCTGGATCGGTTGCGGGCGATGTTCCCGGATTGATCTGGCGTCGAACCCCCTCTTCCAACTGCGCCTAGGCAGCACGCTGCCAAGGCTTCGTATCCTTCTCCCCACCGGGAGAAGGTATTTTTTTGATGGGAGGCGCTGGTGGACGAGGAAATCGAGACGCTGGTGGTGCGGGTTCGGGCGGATACGCAGGGGTTGAGCCGGGACGTGGAGGCGATGCGGGCGGGGATTGAGGGACCGCTGGGCGAGGGGGCCGAGCGGGCCGGGCGGCGGATCGAGCAAGGGTTGTTGCGCGCGGTGCGGACCGGCAAGTTCGGTTTTGAGGATTTGAAGCGGATTGCGCTGTCGGTGCTGGACGAGATTGCGGCGAGTGCGTTGCGGGGGGCGATCGGCGGTGCTGGCGGTGGCCTCGTCAATCTGGGCGCGTCGCTGCTGACGTCGGCATTGGGGCTGCCGGGGCGGGCGACGGGCGGGCCGGTGGCGCCGGGGCGGGCCTATATGGTGGGCGAACGCGGGCCGGAGATGTTCGTGCCGACGAGCAGCGGGCAGGTGGTCGCCAACGGTGGCGGCGCGCGGGATGTGCGGGTGAGCATCGCGGTGAATGGTCGCGGGCAGGAGAGCGAGGCACGGTTGCTGGCGCGCAGTGCGCGGCAGGTGGCGCGGGCGGTGAGGGGGGCGCTGGGCTGATGGGCGGGATCGACTATTGGCTGGCGGATGCGCGGCGGGGGCAGGAGGTGCGCTGGATGAAGCGCTTTGCCCCGACCCACTGGACCGTCAATTTCCCGCGCCCGATGATGGCGAGTGTGGTCACGACCGGGCCGGACTCGCTGCGGGTGGATGCGACCTTTTACGGGTCGGGCGATCTGGCGGGGCTGATCTGGGAGGCGGCTGACGGGTGGAGCCATCCGTTGCTGGCCTATGAGACGACACGGGATTTTCGCGCGTGCGTGTTGCGGTTTCGCTGGCGGAGCGGGGGGCTGCGACAGCTCGATGAGACGCATGGGCCGACGCTGACGATCGAGGGGCGGGACGCGGCGGGGAATCCGCGCGCCTGGTATGTGCGGCTGTGGAACTATGCGAGCGGCGGGCCGGAAGATGCGATGATTACGCTGGATTTTGCCGCGATGGATGGCGGGTTTTTGCTGCCTGGCGAGGCCGATCCGGTGTGGGCGGGGGATGTGGACCGGATGTTCATATCTTTGGTGCCGCCCGATTATGATGCGGGGGATATGCCGTTTGCCGCGGCGGTCGAGGGCTGGGCCGAACTGTCCGACATGGCGTGCGACGGGGCGGGATCGGTGCTGGCCGTGGGTGACGTCATGGTGCCGGAACATGGGCTGGCGATGGCGACCGGCTATGATGACTGTTTCAACCAGACGCCCGAACGGGTGGTCGCGGCAATCCATGCGCTGGGCTATCGCGGGGCGATCAACCATTATGTGGGCATGAGCCATTATTTCCGGCTCGAACGGGTTGGGGCAGGGCTTTACGTCAGTCTGGCGGGGGGCGTGCTGAACGGGCCGTGCGCGGCGTGGCATCGGGATTTTGCCGTTAGGGCGAAGGCGCTGGGCTTCGATGTGATCTGGTCGCTGTCCTATGAACTGTTCGACGCGCATTGCTGGAATGACTGGAAGCAGCGGGCGGAGAATGGCGATCCGGCGCTGACGGGGTGGGTGCCGCCCTCGACATTACTGTCGCCCGCGCATGGCGGGGCGATGGGATATTTGCAGGCGGTGGCTGGTGCCTTTGTTTTCATTGGGTTGGAAGCGGATCTGCCGATCCTGTTTCAGGTCGGTGAGCCATGGTGGTGGGTCATTCCGGGCGATGGGCGGATCTGCATTTATGATGATGCGGCGCGGGCGGCCTTTGGTGGCAGTCCGGTGTCGATTGCGAGCATCTGGGAGCCGCTGGACGGGGCGCAATGCGCGTTGCTGGATCAGGCGGGGGCGGTGCTGGCGGCATCGACGGCGGCCTTGTGTGCGGCGGTGAAGGCGGTGGCGCCGGGGGCGGTGACGCATTTGCTGGCCTATCTGCCGACGATTTTGGACCCGCGCGCGCCGGAGGCCAAGCGGGCCAATATGCCGGTGGGCTGGGCTTCGCCTGCCTTCGATGTGCTGCAACTGGAAGATTATGACTGGGTGACCGAGGGGCGGCCTGGGTTGACCGCGCGGGGGATTGAACTGGCGACGGCGCGGCTGGGCTATCCGGTTGACGAGCAACATTATCTGGCGGGCTTTGTGCTGTTGGGGAGCCAGGCGGCGCAATGGCGCGAGATTGTAGCGGCGGCGCAGGCGTCGGTGGCGCGCGGGACGGCAGCGACCTTTATGTGGGCGCTGCCGCAGGTGTGCCGCGATGGCTTTGTTGCGTTCAGGATCAATGGGGAGGATGGGATGCAAGCCTTTGATGATCTTAGTTTTCCGTTGTCGATCGGGCGGGAGGCGAGCCTGTCGCCGACCTTTTCGACGCAGATTGTCGAAAGCCCGTCGGGGCATGAGCGGCGGAGCAGCGACTGGGCCGACGCGCGGCTGTCCTTCGATGCGGGGCCGGGGGTGCGGTCCGAAGCCGACATATCGACGCTGATCGCGTTTTTCCGGGCGCGGCGCGGGGCGGCGCGGGGGTTTCGCTTTGCCGATCCCTATGATGATCGCAGCGGGGCGATGGGGCAGGCACCGGGACCGCTGGACCAAAGGCTGGGCGTGGGGGACGGGGTGCAGGCCGCGTTTCAGTTGATGCGCTATTATGGTGTCGGGGAGGATGCGCAGGGGCGGGTCATCACGCGCCCGGTGGCGGGGACGATCCGGGTGGCGGCGGATGGGGTCGAGATGGTCGGCGGGTGGAGCCATGAGGGGATGGGGGTCATCGCCTTTGACGATGCGCCGGACGAAGGCGTGCTGCTGACCGCCGGGTTCCGTTTTGATGTGCCGGTGCGCTTTGCCGAGGACCGGCTGGACATCAACCGGGCCACCTTTGCAGCGGGGGAAGCGCCGTCAGTGCCGCTGGTGGAGATACGCGAATGGGCATGATCGAGGCGCTGGAGCAGCCGCTGGTGACTTTGGCCTTTTGCTGGCGGATCGAGCGGCGGGACGGGGTGACGATTGGCCTGACGAGCCATGATCGCGATCTGGTGATTGACGGGCTGACCTACCGCGCCGCGCCGGGGATGACGCCATCGGCGGTGCGCAGCGGGATCGGGCTGGAAGGGGAGGATAGCGATCTGGCGGGCGCGCTGTCGAGCGATGCGATCAGCGAGGCGGATTTGATGGCGGGGCGCTGGGACGGGGCGGCGCTGGAATTATGGCTGACGCAGTGGGAGGCACCGGGCGACCTGTGGCTGTCGCTGGCGCGGGGCGAGATCGGCGCGGTGGCGCGCAAGGGGGCGGCGTTCAGCGCCGAACTGATCGGCGCGGCGGCGGTGCTGGGGGCGGCGGTGGCGCCGTCTACCTCGCCCGATTGTCGCGCGACCCTGGGCGACCGGGCGTGCCGGGTTGATCTGGCGGCGCGGCGGCGCGTGGTGGCGGTGGCTGCTGTCGAGGGTGCCGAGGCTGCTGTCGGCGGTCTGGTGGCTGGCGATTATGCGTTCGGGACATTGCGCTGGCTGGGCGGCGCCAATGCGGGGCTGGTGCAGGCGGTGGTGGATAATGGGGCGGACGGGGTGACGCTGGCCGATCCGCCCGCCTTTGCCGTGGCGGCGGGGACTTTGGCGCTGCTGACGGAAGGGTGCGACCGGCAGATGGCGACCTGCGCGGGGCGCTTTAGCAATGGGGTGAATTTTCGGGGCGAACCCTATCTGCCGGGGATGGATTTGCTGACCCGCTATCCCGGCGCATGAGCGCGGTGGAGCAGGCGCGGGCGCTGGTGGGCGTGCCGTTTCGATTGCATGGGCGCAGTAGCGCGGGGGTGGATTGTGTCGGGCTGGTAGCGCTGGCGCTGGGGCGGGATGCGCCCTGTGCTTATGGGTTGCGCAGTGGCGATGTCGGGCGGGCCGAGGGGTGGCTGCGGGCGGCGGGACTTGTGCAGGTAGCGGGCGGCGCGCCGGGCGATGTGGCGCTGGTGCGACCGGGACCGTTGCAGCTGCATCTGATGATCTGTGTGCCGGGGGGCTTTATTCATGCCCATGCCGGATTGCGGCGCGTGGTCGAGATGCCGGGGGTGTCGCCCTGGCCGGTGATGGGCTGGTGGCGGGCGATATGAGGTGCGCGCCGATAGGGCGACACCCCTCCGTCTGACCTGCGGTCAGCCACCTCCCCTGCAAGGGGAGGATTTTCAAGGGGGACATTTATGGCGACGGTGGTGCTGAGTGCGGTGGGCACGGTGATTGGCGGGCCGATCGGCGGGGCTATCGGGGCGCTGATCGGCAATGCGGTTGACCATGCCGTGCTGTTCAAGCCCAAGGGGCGGGAAGGGTCGCGCCTGACGGAATTGCAGGTGCAAACTTCGAGTTACGGGACACAGGTGCCGCAATTGTTCGGGACGATGCGGGTGGCCGGGACGGTGATCTGGGCAACCGACCTGCGCGAAACCAAGACCAAGAGCGGCGGCGGCAAGGGGCGGCCGAGCGTGACCAGTTACAGCTATTCGGCGAGTTTTGCGGTGGCTTTGTCGGCGCGGGCGATCCGGTCGATCGGGCGGATCTGGGCCGATGGCAATTTGCTGCGCGGGGCGGCGGGGGACTTCAAGAGCGCGGTGTCGGCGTTTCGGGTGCATGATGGTGGCGAGGATCAGCCGGTCGATCCGCTGATCGCAGCGGCGCAGGGCGTGGGGGAGACGCCTGCGCATCGCGGCATCGCCTATGCCCTGTTCGAGGATCTGGCGCTGGAGGATTATGGCAATCGCATCCCGTCACTGACGTTCGAGGTTGAAGCGGACGAGGGGGCGGTGGCGATCGGTGCGATTGCGGCGGCAGTGAGCGGGGGGCGGATTGGCGGGGCCGGGCTGGCCAGTGTCGAGGGCTATGCGGCGAGCGGGGCGGATGTGCGGGAGGCGATCACGCCGCTGGTCGAGGCGCATGGGCTGGCGTTGCAGGGGCTGACATTGGCGGCAGTGGGCGAGAGCGTGGACGAGATTGGTTCCGGCGCGCTGGCGGCGCGGGTCAACGGGCGGGCGGTCGATGCTATCGAGCAGTCCGGCGGGGCGGCGGATGGGGTGCCGGTGGCGCTGTCGCTGCGGCACTATGATGCGGCGCGTGATTATCAGGCGGGTGTGCAGCGGGTGACGCGACCGGGGCCGGGGCGGGCTGAGCGCGGGATCGAGCTGCCTGCGGTGCTGGGCGCGGATGCGGCGCGGGGGCTGGCTGGCGAGCGGCTGGCGAGTGGCTGGACCGGGCGCGCGACGATGGTGCTGCGTTGCGGCTGGGCGGCACTGGGGCTGGAGCCGGGCTTGGTGGTGCGGGTGGTCGATGCGCCGGGGCTTTGGCGGATAGAGGGGCGTGAATGGGAAGCGATGGCGGTGCGGCTGTCGCTGCGGCGGGTGCCGGGGGCTGGCGGGGCGATGCCGGGCGGGGCTTCGTCCGGCATAATCGTGCGGCAGGTGGATGCGCCGCATGGGGTGACCACGCTTGTGCTGGCGGACCTGCCGCGCCTGACCGAGGGGGTGGCGAGTGCGCCTTTGGTGCTGGCGGCAGCGAGCGGTGGGGCGGGTTGGCGCAGCGCGGCGCTGTTTGCGATGAGCGGGACGGGCGAGGCGGTGCCGATCGGCCGGAGCGCGCCGCGGGCGGTGATGGGCGTGGCGGATAATGCGCTGCCGCCGGGTAGCGTGACGGTGGTGGACGGGCAGAACGCGCTGCTGGTGACATTGCTGGCGGCGGATATGGACTTGTTGTCGGCGGATGAGGCGGCGCTGGCGCAGGGGCGGAACCTGTGTCTGGTCGGGCGCGAACTGATCCAGTTTGGCGCGGCGGTGCAGACGGGAGAGGCGAGCTATCGGCTGACCGATTTGCGCCGGGGGCTGCGCGGGACGGAGTGGGCGATGGCGGACCATGAAGCGGGCGAGGCGTTCCTGCTGATCGAGGCGGAGCGGCTGGTCGAGCCGCTGGCGATGCTGGGCGTGGCTGGTGAGGTTGGCGGGACGGTGCAGCTATCGGCGATCGGGCTGGGCGATGTGGAACCGGTGGCGGTCGAAGTGGCGGTGACGGGGGAGGCATTGATGCCGCCAGCGCCGGTGCATCTGACGGCGCGGGCGGAGGGCGGTGGCTGGGTGATCGGCTGGACCCGGCGCAGCCGGGCGGGATGGCGCTGGAGCAGCGGGGGCGATGTGCCGCTGGGCGAAGAGAGCGAGCGCTATGTCGTTCGGGTGCTGGACGGCGATGTGGTGGTGCGCAGTGCTGAGGTGGTGGCCCCGGGCTGGACCTATGACGCGGCGATGATCGCGGCGGATAGTGGTGCCGGGCATGACGGCGCGCTGAGCGTGGAGGTGCGGCAGGTCGGCACCTTTGCGACCGGGTGGGCGGGGGTGATCGGGATCACGATTTGATTTTAGACGGGAGCGATGGGATGGACATGACGGTGCGATGGGCGATGCCGATGCTGTTTGCAGGGCAGGCGCAGAAGGAAATTTTCCACAACGAGGCGCTGGTGCGGATCGACGCGCTGCTGCACGGCAGGGTTGAGAGCGCGGATGTGGCGACGCCGCCAGCGACGCCGACGGTGGGGCAATGCTGGATCGTGGCGGCTGGCGCGGGTGGGGCCTGGACCGGACAGGAGGGATGCATTGCCAGCTGGAGCGAGGGCGGCTGGCGCTTTGTGGCGCCGCGTGCCGGGCTGTCTATGGATGTGGCGGACAGGGGCCATGCGCTTTTTCATGACGGAAGCCTGTGGCGGGACGCATTGGTGCGGAATGACGGGCTGTATCTGGACGGGGAGAAAGTGGTCGGCGGGCGGCAGGGGGCGATTGCCGCGCCAACGGGCGGCGCAACGATTGACGCAGAGGCGCGCACTACACTGGCGGCCATACTCGTTGCTTTAAGGACACATGGGCTGATCGAAAGCTAAATTTGTCCGAATTTACTTTTTCTTGTCATGTCGTCTCGCTATTAGCTGAGTGAACCATGCAAATAGCCTCACAGGGGGTTCCGAGGAGCCCTACTGCGTTATTTTTGCAACGGTTTCACTATTTGTGGACTTGCCATGAAACTTTCTTCCCGATACAGGGTTTCAGCAGTCCTTCGTGACACTTTTGAAAGGGGAATTCAGATGCGGAAGCTTGCCCTCGCGGCTGCTCTTGCTACCACTGCTTTGGCCACCCCGGCCATGGCACGTGACGACAGCTGGTATGTCGGCGTTGACGCCGGTGTGCTGCTGGTCGAAGACCAGGACATTACCTTCACCCCCGGCAATGCCGGTGCGGCCAGCAACACCATCTCTGGTGTTGACTACCACAAGGGCTATGATTTCGACGCCAATATCGGCTATGATTTCGGCGGTTTCCGTCTGGAAGCCGAAGCGGCCTACAAGCGCGCAAAGGTTGATCTCGACAAGAGCGGCTTCGGCGGCGCGGCCTCGGCCCTGTCGTTCATGCTGAACGGCCTGCTCGACTTCGGTCCCGATGACGGCCTGCAGGGCTTCGTTGGCGGTGGTGTCGGCGTTTCGCGTGGCAAGCTGGCCAACGACCTGGTCAATGACAGCGATACGGGCTTTGCCTGGCAGGCAATCGCTGGCGTTCGTTATCCGGTGACCAGCAATGTCGATGTTTCGTTGAAGTATCGCTTCTTCAACCAGGACGACATCAAGCTGATCCCGGCTTACACCACCATCGGTGGCCCCGCCGGTTCGACCGCCGACACCAAGCTGCGTACCCACAGCCTGCTGCTCGGTCTGACCTACAACTTCGGCGAACCGGCTGCTCCTCCGCCGCCTCCCCCGCCGCCGCCGCCTCCCCCGCCGCCTCCCCCGCCGCCGCCTCCGCCGCCAGTGGCAGAGTGCAGCCCCGGACCGTACATCGTGTTCTTCGAATGGGACAAGTCGGACGTCACGCCTGACGCCGCCACCATCCTGGACAACGCGGTTTCGGCCTACAGCAACTGCGGCAGCGCCCAGGTCATGCTGGCGGGTTATGCGGACAAGTCGGGTTCGTCCTCGTACAACGTTGGCCTGTCGCAGCGTCGCGCTGACGCCGTCAAGGCTTACATGGCTTCGAAGGGTATCCCCGATGGCGTCATGACGACCCAGGCGTTCGGTGAATCGAACCCCCGCGTCGAAACCGCCGACGGCGTTCGCGAACTGCAGAACCGTCGCGTGGAAATCACCTACGGTCCGGGTTCGGGCATGTAAGAGACTTTTCTGTCCGCAAGGATGGAAAGCAGATGAAGGGGCTGGTCGAAAGACCGGCCCCTTTTTCGTTGGCGATGATGATTTGGTGGTGCCTGTCCCGATATTCGTTCGTTTCGAGGGAAGTCGAGAAACCGCGCGCTGCCGTTTCTCGACTTCGCTCGAAACGAACGGAGGGTGATAAGAGGCGGCTCCGGCTGTATCGGTTGCTTTCTGCCGGGTATAATGGCGATGACAAATGGATGGAGATCGGCAACAAAAGCAGCGTTGCGGCGTTCGCTTTCATGTCCGCCGTTCTCCTGGAGTTTATCATGAAATTTGTGTCCATGCTGATTGCCTTGCCACTGACCGTTGCGGTTTCGGCCTGTGCCACAACTTCGCCCGATGCAGCCTCATCGAATGCGGCTGCACCCATGACCGGGGCGAAGCTGATGGCAGGCGATGGATCGGCGCGCGGAACGGCCAGCGTGACCGAAGCGGCGGACGGGCTGCATGTGCTGGTCAAGGCGCAGGGGCTGACGCCCGGCATTCATGCGGTGCATGTGCATATGACCGGCACCTGTACCGCGCCCGATTTTGCCAGCGCCGGGGGCCATTGGAACCCGACCGGGCGCAAGCATGGCATGGACAATCCGGCGGGCGCGCATATGGGCGACATGCCCAATATGACGGTGGGAACGGACGGCACCGGTGGAATCGAATATGTCATTGCGGGCGGGACGATCAGCAGCGGGACGATGCCCTTGCTGGATGCCGATGGCGCGGCGGTGGTGATCCATGCGCAGGCCGACGACAATATGAGCGACCCGGCGGGCAATGCGGGCGGGCGGATTGCCTGCGGCGTGCTGTCGGCGGGTTAGGGTCGGCGTTCAGGCCGGGCTGCCTGGCCCATAATCCTCGACGATATGATAGCTGGCGCCGTTATGGCCGAGGCGGCTTTCGAACAGGGCAAAGCTGTCGATGGTGAAGGGCGGGCTGGTCAGCGCGGCGTGGGCGGCGAGGAAGGGGTCGATCAATGCGCCCGTCCGGCCAAAGCGGGCGAGGGTGATGTGGGGCAGGTAAGCCCGTTCTTCAGGCGGCAGGCCAAGTGCGACACAGGCGCGATCGACTTTGCGATGCAGGCTGGCGAGGGGATCGCGCGGCTGCACCCCGGCCCAGAGCGTGTCGATCACGCCGCGACGGTCGAACGCGCCAACGCCTGAGACGCTGGCGTCGAACGAAGCGAAGCGGATTGTGCGCAGTGCATAGGCTATGTCGGTCGCGCGATGCCGATCGACTTCGCCAATGAAGCGCAGCGTCAGGTGCAACTGATCGTCACACTGCCAGCGGGCGCCAGCGACCCCGCCCATCAACGCAAGCAGCTGTGCGCGGAGGCTGGCCGGCGGGCGGATGGCGACGAACAGGCGGTGCATGACGCGGCGACTATAGGCTTTACCGCGCGTTTGGCCAGTATGGTTACGAGAGCGCTTGAATATCGGTGCATAACAGCCGATAATGGATGCAGCGGCGACTATGACGCCGACGAAGGAGAATTTTCATGGCCAACTGGTCCGATCCCCGTTCCGATATTGCGGGCTTTGGCGGCAATAGCGTTGCGCAGGGTGCGGCGTTCGACGCCGGATTGCGCAGCTATATGCTGTCGGTCTATAATTATATGGCGAGCGGCGTGCTGCTGACGGGCATCGTCGCGGTGCTGTTTGCGTCGAGCGGACTGGCGTTGCAGGTGCTGGGCGGTCCCGGCATCCTGAAATATGTCATCATGTTCGCGCCTTTGGTGTTCGTGATGGTGCTGAGCTTTGGCATCAACCGGCTGTCGACGGCGGCGGCGCAGGGGCTGTTCTGGGCCTATGCCGCGGTGATGGGCCTGTCGCTCTCGTCTATCTTCCTGGTCTATACCGGCACGTCGATCGGCCAGACCTTCTTTGCGACGGCAGCGGCTTTCGCGGGGCTGAGCCTGTTTGGCTATACGACCAAGAAGGATCTGTCGGGCTTCGGCACTTTCCTGATCATGGGCGTTGTCGGCCTGCTGGTCGCCAGCCTGATCAACCTGTTCCTGAAATCGAGCGCGATGGATTTGGTCATCAGCTTCATCGGCGTGCTGCTGTTCGCGGGCCTGACTGCTTATGACACGCAGAAGATAAAGAGCATCTACGCGCATGTCGCAGGTACGGACATGATGGGCAAGTCGGTCGTCATGGGGGCGCTGAACCTCTATCTCGACTTTATCAATATGTTCCTGTTCCTGCTGCGCTTCATGGGCAATCGCGACTGATTGGCGCGGGCAGCGAGATAAGGGAAGGCCCGGTGGAGCGATCCGCCGGGCCTTTTTGTCGATTATTGCGTTCCAACCCGATATTGTGCTTGGATATGACAACCCCAAGCATCAGGATGCATTTCATTCATCCTCCGCGTCCTCTGCGCCTCTGCGCGAACAAATATATTTCGCGCAGAGGCGCAGAGGACGCGGAGGGTTTATTTTTGCATCTGGGCGATCAGGGCACCGTCTATTTCCTTTTGCCGCTGATAGGCCGGGCGGGCGCGGAGGCGCTGGGCGTAGGCGGTGAAGGCGGGGCGTTCCGGCATAGTGCCGAAGGCCAGGCCCCAGTCGATCTGTGATCCGACATAGAGGTCGGCGGCGGTGAACTGGTCGCCGCAAATCCAGGTTTCGCCTGATACCGCCTGTTCGAGCGTGTCCAGCACCGCGTCGAGCGAGCCATAGCCCGCGCTGCGATCACGCCCTTCGGGCAGGACGAAGCCCATTGCCGTGTTGGTGATGGCGGCTTCGACCGGGCCGGCGGCGAAGAAGAGCCAGCGGTAGTAAGTGCCGCGTTCCTGCGGGGGCGGCGCGAGGTTCGCGGCGGGGAAGGCGTCGGCGAGATAGGCGCAGATGGCGGCGCATTCGGTGACGATGGTGCCATTGTGGACGATAGCGGGGACTTTGCCCATCGGGTTGATGGCGAGATAGTCGGCGGCTTTCATGGTCGTCGCATAGTCGAGGATGATCGTCTCATAGGGCGCGCCGACCTCCTCCAGCATCCAGCGGGCAATCTGCCCGCGCGACATGGGGTTGGTGTAGAGGGTGAGGGTGGTGGGCATGGCGTGGCTCTCCTTGGCGGTGCGGTTGGAGAGAGGGTGGCGGAAATGTGGGGGCGGGGCCAGTGGGATTTGCTGGGGACGGTTTCCGACATATACGGATGGTTGCAAAGCCTAGCCTGGCATGACCAGGAGACGGACTGTTAACGACCAGAAATTGCCGTTCATCGGCAACTTTGCAATGAGCGAAACCTGACGCTTGTGCACCTTCCGTAGCAGGTCATTGCCCTATGGCCTTTCGCCATACTGTTCGTTTCCGATGAAGCCGAAGGGGTATCCCGACGCCGCTGCGCCATTTATGAGGCACCAAAATGTTGCGTCGTTTAACTTGCCTGACGAAACGACGTCGTCTTCGAAGGTGCCCATCCCATGCATGGTTTTAATTGTGCCAGTTGCATTAGGGCCGCACATCGCTTCGAGTTCACGAACGAAAGCCACCTCATCGGAATGTTTGGGGTCATAAGTTGGCAACCGGGAGAGTAACCCCCTCTTCTCTAACCAAGCCTTTGCATCAGCCTTATCTTTTTCATTCGACATGCGCTGGTACATGGTCTGGTAGCCCCGCTCTACCGACAACGGAAACACCACATAGTAGCTTGAAACCAGCGAAGCATGGGCTACGCACCTTAGCTGTTCTTCCGAAGCGGATACATCTCCCACTTCGATCACATCCTCTTGAAGAGTGCCATCAAGCTTTGAACGGACGTTCTTCATGCCGCACGCGGCGACCTGCGCTACCGCGACTTCTGGTTTGACCAACTCAACATGAATATTGAGCGGATTGGCTGGGATGGCACCGGCCATAGCAGCAGCCATAAGTTTGATCGAAATACCAAGCATGAAGATGGGTGTTACATTCTCATCGAATGTCCGCAAGTCGCTCGATCCATTCCGAAACCCGACTGTCTCCAACCCACCCATATTGCGTTAGCAAACCCTACTTCCTCTGCCATCGCCAATTCAGCGTATGACGCGAGATGGATACCCGCCTCCGCGGGGATGACGGGTTGGGGGTTGATCCGGGTGCGGACACAAAAAAGGGCGGCCTTTGCGGGCCGCCCTTTTCGTTTGCGCCGGTAATCGACCTTATTTCGTGCCTTCGCTCGCCTTGGCTTTGCCGCCCTTCTTACCCTTTTTCGGGGCTGCCGGGGTGATTTCGAAGGCCAGTGCTTCGTCCTTCATATGGACATGGACTTCGCCGCCATGGACCAGCTTGCCGAAAAGCAGTTCCTCGGCCAGCGGCTGCTTGATCTTTTCCTGGATCAGGCGGCCCATCGGGCGGGCACCGTAGAGCTTGTCATAGCCTTTCTTGGTGAGCCAGGCCTTGGCCTCTTCGTCCAGGGTGATGTGGACGTCGCGGTCGGCCAGTTGCAGTTCGAGTTGCAGGACGAACTTGTCGATGACGCGGGCGACGACTTCGGTCGGCAGATAGTCGAACGGCACGATGGCGTCGAGGCGGTTGCGGAATTCGGGGGTGAAGAGTTTTTTCACCGCATCTTCCTGCACATCTTCACGGGTGAATTCGCCGAAGCCAATGCTTTCCTTCGCCATGTCCGACGCACCGGCATTGGTGGTCATGATCAGGATGACGTTGCGGAAATCGACGGTCTTGCCATGATGATCGGTCAGGCGTCCATTATCCATGACCTGCAACAAGATGTTGAACAGGTCGGGGTGCGCCTTTTCGATTTCGTCGAGCAGCAGCACGCAATGGGGCTGCTGGTCGATGGCGTCCGTCAGCAGGCCGCCCTGGTCATAGCCGACATAGCCCGGAGGGGCACCGATCAGGCGGCTGACCGAGTGGCGTTCCATATATTCCGACATATCGAAACGCTGGAGCGGGATGCCCATGATCGAGGCAAGCTGGCGCGCCACCTCCGTCTTGCCGACGCCGGTGGGACCGGAGAAGAGATAGTTGCCGATCGGCTTGTCGGGATCGCGCAGACCCGCGCGCGACAGTTTGATCGCGGACGACAGCACTTCGATCGCCTTGTCCTGGCCGAACACGACGCGCTTGAGGTCCGTGGTCAGCGAACTGAGCACGGTCTTGTCGTCGGACGACACGGTCTTGGGCGGGATGCGGGCCATGGTCGCGATGACCAGCTCGATCTCCTTGGGGGTGATGACCTTCTTGCGCTTGCTTGGCACGACCAGCATCTGCATCGCGCCGACTTCGTCGATCACGTCGATCGCCTTGTCCGGCAGCTTGCGGTCGTTGATGTAGCGAGCGGAAAGTTCGACCGCCGCCTTGATCGCGTCGGGCGTGTAGCGGACGTGGTGATGGTCCTCGAACGCGGTGCGCAGCCCGGCGAGGATCTTGATCGTATCCTCGATCGTGGGTTCGTTGACGTCGATCTTCTGGAAGCGCCGGAGCAGCGCCCGGTCCTTTTCGAAATGGTTGCGGAATTCCTTGTAGGTGGTCGATCCGATGCAACGGATCGTGCCGCCCGACAAAGCGGGTTTCAGCAGGTTGGACGCATCCATCGCGCCGCCGCTGGTTGCGCCAGCGCCGATGACGGTGTGGATTTCGTCGATGAACAGGACAGCATGGGGCAGCTTTTCCAGTTCGGTGACGACCGCTTTCAGCCGCTCCTCAAAATCGCCGCGATAGCGGGTGCCGGCCAGCAGCGCGCCCATGTCGAGCGAGTAGATGACGGCTTCTTTCAGCACATCAGGCACTTCGCCCTCGATGATCTTGCGCGCCAAGCCTTCGGCAATCGCGGTCTTGCCGACGCCGGGATCGCCGACATAGAGCGGATTATTCTTGGACCGGCGGCACAGGATCTGGATGGTGCGGTCCACCTCCGACGCGCGCCCGATGAGGGGATCGACCTTGCCGCGCGCCGCCTTCTCATTGAGGTTGACGGTGAACTGATCGAGGGCGCTGTCCTTCTTACCCTTGCCGTCCTGCACCTTCTTCTCCTCTTCGGCTGCCCCCTTGGTCTCCTGACGCTCAGGCGCGGGCGTACCCTTGCCGACGCCATGGCTGATGAAGCTCACGGCATCGAGACGGCTCATATCCTGTTGTTGCAGGAAATAGACGGCATAGCTTTCGCGTTCGGAAAAGAGCGCGACGAGGACATTGGCCCCGGTCACTTCATCCTTGCCGGACGACTGGACGTGCAGGATAGCGCGCTGGACCACGCGCTGGAATCCGCTGGTGGGGGAGGGGTCGGACGCGCCCTCCACCTTGAGACTGTCGAGTTCTGTATCGAGATATTGGGTGACCGCGTCGCCCAATTCGCCGATTTCCACGCCGCACGCCTGCATCACTTTCGACGCATGTTCGTCATCAATCAGTGCCAGGAGGAGATGCTCCAGCGTGGCATATTCATGCTTGCGTTCCGACGCATGGGTCAGCGCATTGTGCAGGGTGGTTTCCAGAGCGGGTGCGAAAGAGGGCATGTCTGTTCTACTCCTGGCCCGATGAGAGGGCGGTATCGAACCTTATGTCGGCATTGCTCGACGCCGGATCAAGACGTGCGTCCCGACCTGCGGAATTGCCAGACTGACCGTGCCCGGTAGAACCCGTCAAAAGGGTGCGTGGGGCAAGGCGCGGGTTCATCGCTTGAATAACGCCTCGGCAGTTGCCTTATGGTTAACGGCGTATTCTCTTTTGCTTTGTGTGCGCACTATTTCCGCTTTCAGGGCGGCGATGCGGGCGTCCAGTTCAGCCACGGACAAGGGGTCCAGATCCTGCGCGAGCAGCCGGGCCAGTGGATCGTCAGCCCGGCGGGGGAGATCATCATCCTTGTCCATAAAGCGTAATGTTGACCCTGCGGGCCACTCTGTCAATAAGGGCGCTCGTTCTGTCTGTCGATTTTTGTGCGGTGCAGCATGGGCGTGTTTTTGGGGGAAGCGATGATGGCCGACGGCAACCGCGTACCGGGCGAGATGATGGCGATTGCCATTCCCGTGCCGGGTGGTCCTGACGCGCTGGTGCCACAGCGGCGCGCGGTGCCGGTGCCGGGCGATGACGAGGTGCTGATCCGCGTCGCCGCCGCCGGGGTGAACCGGCCCGATGTGCTGCAACGACAGGGCAAATATCCGCCACCGCCCGGCGCCTCGGACATTCCGGGGCTGGAAGTGTCCGGCACGGTCGTGGCGGCCGGGGGCGGGGCGGAGTTGCTGGTCGGGCAGCGCGTCTGTGCGCTGCTGGCGGGCGGGGGTTATGCGGAATATGCGGTGGCGCCTGCGGGGCAATGCCTGCCGGTGCCGGACGGCTATGACATGGTCGAGGCGGCGGCGCTGCCGGAGACGCTGTTTACCGTGTGGACCAACCTGTTCGAGCGCGCCTATGCGGTGGGCGGCGACACGGTGCTGGTGCATGGCGGGACCAGCGGGATCGGCACGATGGCGATCCGCCTGTGCAACCTGTTCGACGTGAAGATCATCGTCACCTGCGGATCGGACGAGAAATGCGCGGCTGCCAAGGCGTGGGGCGCGGATGAGGCGATCAATTACAAGACCCAGGATTATGTCGCGGAGGTAAAGCGCATCACCGGCGGGCAGGGCGTTCAGGCGGTGCTGGACATGGTCGGCGGCGACTATCTACCACGCAACCTGGAGTGCCTGGCCGAGGATGGGCGGCATGTGTCGATCGCGGTGCTGGGCGGGGCGAAGGCGAGCATATTCATTCCCGCGATCATGCAAAGGCGGCTGACAATCACCGGATCGACGCTGCGGGCCCGGTCGTTGGGCTTCAAGAGCCTGGTGGCCGATGAACTGGTGCGGACGGTGTGGTCGTTTGTGGAGGAAGGCAAGTTGCGCCCGGCGATGGATCAGCGTTTTGCACTGGCGGACGCGGCTAAGGCGCATGCGCGGATGGATGCGGGCGAGCATTTCGGTAAGATCGTGCTGGTGGTTTGAGGGTGTGTTGGCCCACCCCCCAACCCCCTCCCGCAGGCGGGAGGGGGAGCAGAAAACCCCGCAAACCGTAGCATTTCCGTCATAATCCCTTCGGAACTGTAACATTGCGGCGGTAGGGAACCGGTCCTGAGGGCATCAGTCTTTGGGGATCGCATCATGAACGCCATCACGCGCCTGCCATTTTTGGCGGACCTGCCGGAGGACGGCGCAGAGCCATTTTCCGTGCCCGAACGGACGCAGGGCGAACGTCGCCGGTTTCGCACCATCTGGATTTCCGACATCCATCTTGGCACGCGCGGCTGCAATGCGGCGATGCTGATCGATTTCCTCGACAATGTGGACAGCGACGCCATCTATCTGGTGGGCGACATCATTGACGGGTGGCGGCTCAAGAAGCGCTTTTATTGGCCGGCCAGTCATAATGACGTGGTGTGGCGGCTGATGAAGCGGGCCAAGCGCGGCACGCGGGTCGTCTATATCCCCGGCAATCATGACGAAATGTTCCGTCAGTTTACCGGCATGAATTTCGGCGGCGTGGAAATCCGGCGCAAGGCGATCCACACCACCGCCGACGGACGCAAGCTGCTGGTGCTGCATGGCGATGAATTCGACACGATCATGCTGGCGCATCGCTGGTTGGCCTTTGTCGGCGACGCGGCCTACACCACGCTGATGCGGCTGAATGTCGTCGTTAATGCAGTGCGGCAGCGTATGGGATTGCCCTATTGGTCGCTCAGCAAGATGGCCAAGCACAAGGTCAAGAATGCCGTGTCCTTCATTTCCCAGTTTGAGGAAGTGGTCGCGCATGAAGCGGGCGCGCGCGGCGTTGATGGGGTGGTGTGCGGGCATATCCACAATGCCGAAATGCGCGAGATTGGCGGGGTGGCCTATTACAACGATGGCGACTGGGTGGAAGGCTGCACCGCTTTGGTCGAGCATGATTGCGGACGGATGGAAGTGCTGCACTGGGCCGACGAGATCGCCGCGCGGACGCAGGCCGAGCAGGGCGAACGGGCGCGGATGGCGGCCTAAATAACGTCCGTTCGCTTCGAGCGAAGTCGAGAAGCGCCGCGCGCTTTGCCAGCGTTTCTCGACTTCGCTCGAAACGAACGGATGGGGTGAAGAAGGGATGATCCCATGCGCATTATGATCGTCACTGATGCCTGGACACCGCAGGTCAATGGCGTCGTGCGCACGCTCCAGACGATCCGGGCGGAGCTGGAGGCGATGGGGCATGAGGTTCGGGTGATTTCGCCTGATCTTTATGGCTCCATTCCCTGCCCGACCTATCCCGAAATAAGGCTGGCCTTGGTGCGGCCAGGCGTTGTGGGGCAGGCGATTGCGGCCTTCCAACCGGATGCCGTACATCTGGCGACGGAAGGGCCGCTCTGTCTGGCCGCGCGGCGCTGGTGCTTGCGTGAGCATGTGCCATTCACCACTGCCTACCACACCCATTTCCCCGATTATGTGGCGCAGCGTACCGGCCTGCCTGCGGCCTGGTTCTGGCGCTATATTCGCTGGTTTCACGGG
This sequence comes from Sphingobium sp. FG125, assembly GCF_057809795.1. NCBI lineage: Bacteria > Pseudomonadati > Pseudomonadota > Alphaproteobacteria > Sphingomonadales > Sphingobiaceae > Sphingobium > Sphingobium sp. FG125. The sequence goes on along the minus strand of NZ_JBMDKQ010000024.1, from coordinate 4,298 downwards.
TCTGCGCAGGCGGTGCTGGTATCGACCCGATCGGTGCGCGCGCAGCTCCGCGCCCATGGGCTGCACAATGTGCTGCCATGGGGCAGGGGGGTGGACCTGAGCGCCTTCACCCCTGACGCGCCGCCGCCCGCGCTGTTTGCCGACCTGCCCCGGCCGATCATGCTGGCTGTCGGACGGGTGGCGGTGGAGAAGAATCTGGAGGCGTTCCTCGCCACCGATCATCCCGGCACCAAGGTGGTTGTGGGCGACGGCCCGGCGCGCGCGGCGCTGGAGCGGCGTTATCCTGACGCGCATTTCATGGGACCATTGTTCGGCGAGGCGCTGGCGGGTGCCTATGCCGGGGCCGATGTGTTCGTATTTCCCAGCCGCACCGACACGTTCGGGCTGGTGATGATCGAGGCGCTGGCCTGCGGCACGCCGGTTGCAGCCTATCCCGTCACGGGACCGGTGGACATTGTGACCCCGGAAAGCGGCGCGCTGTCGGATGATCTGGGGCAGGCGATTGCCGGGGCGCTAAGCTGCGACCGGGCCGCCTGCGCCGCCTATGGCCGCAGCTTCAGCTGGGAACGCAGCGCGCGCGAGTTCCTGGCGGGGCTGCACACCATTGACCGGTTGGGGCTGGATAGCGCCGCCTGACGCTTTTCCTTGCTCCAGCGGGGATGATCGACTATCTCCAGACGGTCGCGGCCGCCCTGCTTGGGCGGCCCTTATCGTTTTTGTGCCGGAGAATGTTCCCGTGTCCCAGCCACTCATGCCCCATGCGACCGCCAGCTGGCTGGTCGACAACAGCGCTCTGAGCTTTGACCAGATCGCGGAATTTTGCGGGCTTCACATCCTGGAAGTGCAGGCGATCGCCGACGATACCGCCAGCACCAAATATACCGGCCGTGACCCGGTGCGCGCCCATGAAATCACCATGGACGAAATCCACAAGGGCGAACAGAACCCCGACTACAAGCTCAAGATGCTGAAAGGCCCGGAGCCTGTCCGCCGTACCAAGGGGCCGCGCTATACGCCGGTGTCCAAGCGGCAGGACAAGCCCGATGGCATCGCCTGGATCCTGCGCAACCATCCCGAAGTGTCGGACGGCGCGATCGGCAAGCTGATCGGCACCACCCGCACCACCATCGCGGCGATCCGCGACCGGACCCACTGGAATATTTCCAACATCACGCCCAAAGACCCGGTGACGCTGGGCCTGTGTTCGCAGCGCGAGCTGGACGCGCTGGTAGCCAAGACCGCCAAGAAGCTGGGCATCGAGGCGCCGACCGATTCGCGCCTGGATGGCGACCGTGCGGCGCTGATCGAGGAACTGCGGCGCGAACGTGACGACAATGCGCGGCGCGCTGACGAGGCTCTGCGCAGCGAGGCGGAACTGATTTCCGGCGTCGCCACCATCCTTGATCCGTTCAGCAATAACAAGGGCGCGGTGTGATGCCGTAGCGTCATTCGGCGACCCTCCATAAGTCGCCGCAATGCAGCATTTTCAAGGGTCGCGCCGGGTAACCGACGCGGCCCTTTTTGCTGTGGTTGACGCTTGCGTAAAGCAGCCATTCTCCATAGACTTCACGCATGGAGAGCATAGAAAAAATCTGGCGGGAGCATTATCAGCACCCCACCGTCTGGGACCGGACGTTCGCCCCGATGTCGATGGGAGAGATGGTCACTAACAGTGCCATGGCCCACCCCGATGCGCCGATGATCGATTTCATGGGCCGACGGTTCAGCTATGGCACGATGTTCGGGCAGATCCGCCGCATCGCCTGCGGCTTGCAGGCGATGGGGGTGCGCAAGGGCGACCGGGTCGGCCTCTATCTGCCCAACACCCCCCATTATGTCGCGGCCTATTATGGCGCGCTGATCGCGGGCGCGATCGTCGTCAATTTCTCCCCCCTCTATACCGCCGCCGAACTGGAGCATCAGGTCGAGGATAGCGGGACGAAAATCCTGTTCACCCTGTCGGCCAAGGCGCTGCTGCCCACCGCCTTGCAAGTGCTGGACCATAGCAGCCTGGAGAAACTGGTCGTCGGATCGGTGGCGGAGATGTTGCCCCCGGTCAAATCCGTTCTGTTCCGCCTGTTCAAGGCAAGCGAATCCGTGCCGCTGCCGGACGATCCGCGCGTGTTGCGCTATGACCGGCTGATCGCCAATGCGGGCGACTGCACCGTGCCGCCGATCGACCCGGAGCGGGACATCGCGCTGCTGCAATATACCGGCGGCACCACGGGCACGCCCAAGGGCGCGATGCTGACCCACCAGAATCTGACCGCCAATGCGCGGCAGGCGCAGGCGATCGACCCCCACGCCAATGAGGAGGACCGCATCATCGCGGTGCTGCCCTTCTTCCATGTGTTCGCCAATACCTGCACCCTCAACCGCACCGTGATGAACGGGGGCGAGATGGTGATGCTGCCCCGGTTCGACGCGGCGCAGGTGCTGGCGGCGGTGCAGCGGGTCAAGGCGACGTCATTGCCCGGCGTGCCGACCATGTTCCAGGCACTGCTGGATCATCCCGCGATCCGCAACATCGACTTTTCCTCGCTGCGCGCCTGTATTTCGGGCGGTGCGCCGCTGCCGCTGGAAGTGCGGCAACGGTTCGAGGCGGCGACGGGCGCCAAGCTGATCGAAGGCTATGGCCTCACCGAAACCAGCCCGATCGTTTGTTCTAATCCCTATGAGGGTCTGAACAAGACCGGGACGGTAGGCCAGCCGGTGCCGGGGACGCGGGTGAAGCTGGTGGATCGCGAAGATCCGACCAAACCGCCGCCGCCCGGAGAGCCAGGCGAATTGCTGTTCGCCGGGCCGCAGATCATGAAGGGCTATTGGAACCGGCCGGACGCCGACGCCGAAGTGTTTATAGGCGATTTCATCCGCACCGGGGACGTCGGCGAAATAGACGAGGATGGCTATGTCCGCATCGTCGACAGGCTCAAGGACATGATCGCCGTCGGCGGCTTCAAGGTATTTCCCAGCCAGGTCGAGGCGGTCCTCTATCATCATCCGATGGTCAAGGAGGCGCTGGTGATCGGCATCCCGGACCATTATCGCGGCGAACAGCCCAAGGCGTTCGTGACGCTGATCGAGGGTGCGCAAATTGATGGCGCGGCGCTGAAAGACTGGCTCAATCCGCAACTGGGCAAGCATGAACGGGTGTGCGAGGTCGAAGTGCGGCTGAACCTGCCCCGCACGCTGGTCGGCAAGCTGTCCCGCAAGGAGCTGGTGGCCGAGGAGCGGGCGAAAGCGGCGGCGTTGACGCCGGAGGCTGGAACGGCGGCCTGAGCGTTCCTATCTGTGTGGCCAACATGGATAGGAATGGACAGATGGCGCAGGGAATCGCGACGCTCGCAGGCGGATGCTTCTGGTGTACCGAGGCGGTGTATCAGAATCTCAAGGGCGTATCCGCCGTCGAGAGCGGCTATATCGGTGGCGAGAAGCCCAATCCGACCTATGAACAGGTCTGTTCCGGCACGACCGGCCATGCCGAGGCGATCCGTGTCAGCTTCGACCCTGATGTCATCAGCTATGCCGACCTGCTCGACATTTTCTTTGCGACGCATAATCCCACGACCCTGAACCGCCAGGGCAATGATGTCGGCACCCAATATCGCTCCGCCATCTTCCCCCACTCGCGCGAGCAGGAGGCGGAGGCGAAGGGCGCGATCGTCCGGGCGCAGGCGGACCATGACGATCCGATCGTCACCACAATCGAGCCGGACGGTCCCTGGTATCCGGCGGAGGATTATCATCAGCAATATTGGGACCGGGTCGGCGACCGCAATCCCTATTGCATGGCGGTGATCCCGCCCAAGCTCGCTAAACTGCGCAAGGGCTTTGCCGACAAGATTGGCGGCTGATTTTCCGCGACACGCTTCGCCGTCTTTGGCATCCTGATTAGGCGACGGTTAAGGTCGGCTGTGCCAGGACGGCGGCGAACCAAGTCGGGGGACTGATGATGAACAAGATGATGATGCTGGCCGCGCCGCTGATGCTGCTGGCTCTGCCCGGCTGTATCGCCAAGACGGCGCTGGATATTGCCACCATGCCGGTGCGCGCGGGTGCGCAGGCGGCGGACTGGGCGACGACCAGTCAGGACGAATCCGATCGCAATTATGGCCGCAAGATGCGCGAGCAGGAAGCGCGCGATGGCAAGGCGCGCAAGAAGGCGGACAAGGAACGCCGCCGTCAGTGCGAGGATGCTGGCTACGACAATTGCGATTAGGCAATTAAGGCAGGGTGAGTTCCCCAACCTCCGTTCGTTTCGAGCGAAGTCGAGAAACCTTCTCGCGACGTTTCTCGAC